>CAVGMK010000113.1:0-21004 GCA_963630135.1 Oscillospiraceae bacterium | reverse complement strand
ACGCAACAAATACAACAAAAAGGAACAGGAACAACATAGCGCAACAGACATAACAGAGGTAGGAAATGAATAATCCATTTACACCGAATTTCGGTCAGATTCCTTACCAGCTCGCTGGCCGGAGGGAACTGATACACGAACTGAATCACGCCTACGAGAATGCGCCCGGCGACCCTGCGCTCACATCGATACTGATAGGCGCCAGAGGCACCGGGAAGACGGCCCTTCTTTCGTATATGCAGAGAGATGTGGAACAACGCGATTGGATTGCTGTCGGGGTGGCTTGCGTGAACGGAATGATGGAAGACATCTATGAGCAGACGATAAGGGAATCCCGGCATCTTATTGGCGGTACCGGGAAAGGGGTATCCCGCGTGTCCGTGAAAGGTTCCATTGGCATTCTATCCGGCGAGATTGGGTTCGATAAGTCAGATTCCGGGGTCACTCCGAACTGGCGTAGCCGAATGACGGATCTTCTGGAAGAGCTGAATGGACAGGGCAAAGGATTGCTCATCACGATTGATGAGGTCAACCCGTCGTTGCAGGAGATGATAGACTTCACGGCGCAGTACCAGCTGTTCCTCCGAGAGGAACGGAAGATTGGACTCCTTATGGCCGGTCTGCCTTCCCAGATCTCTTCTCTGCTCAAGGATAAATCAGTATCTTTCCTGAGAAGGTCCTCCCAGTATTCGCTGGCATCGATTCCGGATGACGACATTGGAGAAGCCTTTGAAAAGACCGTGGAAGATGGAGGGAAAACCATTTCCTTCGATGCGCTGGAAGAGGTCGTGCAGGCGATAAATGGCTTCCCATTCATGCTCCAGCTCATCGGTTACTGGACGTGGTTAAATGCAGACGCGGAGGATAACATCAGCCGGGAGCATGTCTCGAAAGGCATCAGCCGAGCGAAGATAAAACTGGAGCAAAGCGTTCTCCGCCCTACTATCAACGAAGTATCTCCTATGGGGATTAGGTTCCTAGAGGCCATGTGTGAGGACGAGGACGTCTCCTTGACGAAGGACATTGCCTCACGTCTTGGGAAAACAGCCAGTTACATCTCTACCTACAAGAAACGCCTGATGGAACTTGGTATCATCGAAGAGGCCGGTAGGGGGAAACTGCGTTTCTCGCTACCATATATGAAAGAATACGTCATGGAAAAATCGGAGGACAAATGAAAAAGAAACTTGTTTTTAGCTCAATTATTACACTGACCATCGTGCTGGTGATGAATTGCTCGCTATGCTTTGCTTTCGCGGGTACATCGGGCACGTCAAGCAGCACGGCTTCTACCAGCAAGCCAATCCTTCTGGCGCTTGGTGACAGCATCACCTACGGCTACGAGCCGGGGGACACGTCGGAGGGCACACGGATTACCGACGAATGTTTTGTCAGCATTCTGGCGAAGGACAAAGGGTACACTGCGGTGAACGAGGGTGTCATCGGAAATACCGCTGCGGGCGTCCTACAGCAGCTGAATAACGGCGAATTCGATTCCACGCTCAAGAAGGCTTCCGTTGTCACGCTTACCTGCGGGGGCAACGATTTGATGGACGTGCTGTACCAGAAAACCGCGGATTACCTTAACAGTAGCAAGAGCGTTGTTAAGACATACGGCACATTTACGAACCGTGACGTTATTACGATTCTGGCGCACCCGGATCAGTATCCAAAACCAGAAATAACGACAATACAGATTGCCCTAATGACCGTCTTATCCACGGAGAAGCTTGACGAATCCGCAGAATTCCAGACGGCATTGTCGGATTTCATCACCACGCTGAACCAGGTGACCGCGACCATCAAGAGCAAGAATCCGGACGTGCAGATTTTCGTTGCGACTCAGTACAATCCGTATGAGCACTGCACAAATGCACTTAAAATGCTCGGTACTTCCCTCGGCAGATGCGCCGCACTACTTCGCCAGGCGGTCATGGACAACGCTTCCGCCGGGCAGTACACCGTCGCCGATGTATATGCCGCATTCCAAGGAAACACCGCGACTTATTGCAACGCAACAGAGGATCCGCTGCAGATTGACTTCCACCCATCCGTTGCCGGCCACGCCGTCATTGCGAAGTGCTTCGAGAAAGTCGTTCCGGACGCCTCCGAGGTAACACCGCCAACGCCGGACGAGGACTCCGATTCCGACTCGAAGGGCTCCGGCTCAAAGGACAGCGATTCCGGTTCGAAAGACAGTTCTCATAAGACGGCCAAAAGTACGTCCGATAACAATGACACTTCCGATGATGCGAACGCGCCGGACACCGGAGATGACTCGAACCTGTGGATCCCGCTGGCAGCGATGACCGTCAGCGCAGCAGCTCTGGCCGGTATCACCGTAACGCGGAGGAAACGGGAATATAAGGCGAACTAACACCCAGTGCCTTGCGTCATATTATAACGGTTTTGTACAACACACTTATGATGGATTTGATCCTTTGTTTGAATGATTCAGCATGGCATTTTTTCGGCCGGTAATGTCGAAAAATGCAAATCAAAGAAGAGTTTCGGACTTGCAAGTCCGAAACTCTTGACTTAATGACAATTTCAGACATATACGATGGGGATATTTGCATCAAAAGAAGGCACGGATACGATTTACTTCGTACCCGTGCCTTTTCATCTTGGATTCTGTCCTATATTCTATTCTGCTATCCTATCTGATTTCATCCTATATTCCGGAATTCTATCTCATCGTGATGTATCCGTGATACTGGGTCAGATTGTCACTACGAGCGATGTCGGAGACAAAGACGCACTGAATTCCATAGATAGCCGGAACGTATGGGAAGTCGGACGTCTGTGCCCATTCCGGTTTCTTTACTTTTAGCGAAGCCTTCTCAACCGCACGCTTCCAGGAGCTTGGATCCTCGAACCACATCTCGACGATGCGGTCGAACGGGCTGCCGCTAGCTTCTTTGATTACTTTGCTGGACAGGATTCGAGTCGTCTCATCACAGTCCACGAAGGCCGGAATGAATTCGTGGAGCAGCCATTCGTCACCGGCTTCTTTCGCATCATCCGGATAGCTGATGGCGAACTGCCAACGGTAATTCGGGCCATCACTGATGGTGCGGCCTGCGCCTTTGAAATCTTCTTCCCACCATACCGGAACGAAGGCAAACACCAGTGGCTTCATTCCGCCCTGAGAATCCGAGTCCTGGCGAAGGTCATCTGTCTCCATCGGCTGATTCAATGCTTCCAGAGAAGGAATGAATCCCTGCCACACCATGACTTCCGGTGGGAATGTCTCGGAAAGTGCCTTGTGATGCGGGAAGAATTTCTCATTATCCGGGCAGCACATCCAATAATGCTCCGTCAGTTGCATTCTCTGTACACCGAAGCGCTCACTGCCTTCCGGAGCTGGAAGAGCGCTGTAGAAAGCATATTTGCTGACGTATGGCTGGAACATGGAAATGCTTTCCGGGATGTGAGTCTTATAGAGAAAATTCTCCAGTTTCACGCGATAATCTTCACTGGCACAGTCTACGTACAGTAAGCTTCTGGTTGGTTCAAAATCAAGCATATTTCTGGTCTTCATGATTCTATTTCCTTTCTGTTCTGTAGAGAATCAGTTTTCTCCTTGGGTTATATTATAACGGTTTTTGTGCAACACGTTTATGATGGATTTGACTCTTATGATGAATTTGCCGAGGGCTCCACTTTATCTACTAAGCAACTATTACTATCACAGACTACTTCATTCGATAACGGCGTAGAGTGGATGCATCCGGCGATTATACCAGGCAGCGCAGAATATAGATTCCGTCATGCATGGCATTTACATAGATATAACCTCTGTCATCCACAACCAGGTCCTCCGTCGTCCCCAGTGGCTTATTCGCCATCTGAAGTTCGAAGCAAAGCTCTTCCGGATTCGGCGGAATGAAGTAAGCGATTTCCCGCGGGCGGAATGGATCGGATACATCATAGACGCGCAATCCCGCATGGAAGTAGCAATCGTACACCCGATTCGGATTGTCTTCCAGCCATGGTTTTCCGGACATCGGTTCATGAATGTTGTGCGGTCCGAATGGTCCCGGTAACGGAAGTCCACAATAGTTGAAGTTCTCATATGGGAAATCTTCCGGAACTTCCGGATACGGGAAGATGGAAATCATCACCGGATCGGTTTCGTCCGAAATATCGATGACCTCAATTCCGTTCATCGGTTCTGTTCCGATGGATTCCTGAAGTTCGCGATTCATGATCCAGAAGCGTTCGCCCTCCTGGAGACCAATTGCATATTTGCGACCGGTGAGCGGCATAAAGGTGTGACACAACGCTCCGCCGAATTTACCGGAGAACGGTGGGGTCATCTTCAGCTCGCCAATTACCTGTGGTACCCGGGGATCTGAAATGTCCAGGATCTTAAAGCCGGCGCCACCGCAGCTTAGGTAAGCGCGATCATCCTTTGCATACACGAAGTGAACCAGCCCAGGATACGTGCTGAAGCCTTCCCAACCACAGAAGTCCCGTTCTCTCTTCTCTTTCGTCTGATTTCCGATGAACTGTCCCGGATTCCACCATCTGCCCACCTCTACCGGATTCCTCGGGTCCTGGATGTCAATGATGCGGTAGATGAATCCCTGGAATCCGGTGCAGGTAGCCGTAAGATGCAGATACCGTCCGCCGTTATAGGTGAAACGATGAACCTGCGCATCCATGCCGTCCACGCCGGTGTCCCAGAAGGACAGGAATTCCGGGTTCTCCGGATCTTCCTTCAGGCTGAAGATCGCCACGCCACCGCGAACAATCTCGTATTTCTCCGGCGCCGGCCCATGCAGGAATTCAATACAGTTTCCGGTAGCAACAATAAGGAGATCGTCGGAAATCTGAACCTTCGGGGTTGCCATGTACGGATAAATCTCCGGGTCCATAACATCCAGATATTTCACCGTGCGCGGATGAGCAGGATCGGTTACTTCAATGATTTCTACACCATTCCCCATGTAGCATCCACCATACAGATAGTAACGCCCATCCTGTGTCTTGTAGAGCTGGGACTGGAAGAGATAATGCTTATCTGCGTCATGGTAAGCAATGACTTCCATGTTCTTAATATATCCTTCATTCCCCGGACTCTTTGCATAGAATTTTTCCATTATATTCTCCTTCATCTGTTACTTCTCCGGAGTCAGCACTGGCACATCATAGTTCTTGTACTTACCAATCTTCTTCGGCACTTCATTCTGTACAAACGGAAAAGCTCTCATGATGAAATCCGTAATTTCTCTTCCGTGAAGTTCCTTCTCCTCCATCGTCAGGCGAGATTCATTCAGGCGATCCTTCGGGAAATCAATCACGGTCTTTCCATCCTGAATACGAACCTTGCCAACTACGCCGCAGATGCCACAGGTTGCCTCATCCGATTCCGGATCCATTACCATCATGTTGTTATGACAGACTGGGCAAAGACCTTCCTTGCCATACCACTTCAGATCCTCTGTCGGTATATCCATCGATTCCGCAACATTGCGTCCCAGCTGATTGGCTCTCTCCAGGTCCTCCGGATGTGCCAGCACGTGACCGGTCAGAATGCTTTCCATCACCAGGTGCTGGTCTACAACTTCAATCTGGTTCGGATAGGTCAGCAGATTCATCAGCGGCAATGCCATATTCACATATTTGAAGCGCTCTGCTCCGCCAACGCAGAGGAATCCTGCAACACGGCGCTTGAAGATTCTCTCATCTACCGGATATTCATCCTTTCCCTTGATCTTCATTTCATGCTGGATAACGGCAACATCGAAGTGCGGTCCGATTCTGTCGCAAATCAGGCGCATATAGCCGGTCGGCGTCATCTGATATACCGGAGATGCAAAGATTACACCATCTGCATCCAGAATATGCTCCATGAACGCTTTGAAATCGTCATTATGACGGCAGAATGGGAATCCATTATCATCCAATGGTTTGAATGTGCATGAATTACAACCGTTACAAGGCTTGATGTCATAATCATATGCCCGAACCAGCGCTACTTCCGCACCGGCCGCTTCCGCACCCATCAGTGCTTCTCTCAGCAGAATTTCTGTATTGCCCATCGTCTTTCCGAACGAAATGCCAACTAATTTCTTTCCCATAATTCAATCCTCCCTTGTTTTCCTGTCTGTGTGGCCGCACATTCATCGTATTTCTTTATTGTGATTGTATCGCATGTAATGTTCATTTTTTCATGCAAAAAGAAGGACTTATATGCACGCTGTGCATATAAGTCCCTTAGTCAGACAACCCTACATTTCCGATGGATATTACGTATTGATATTATTTACCGATCCAACAATTCCAGGAATCTTCCGATTGGCGCCGCATGATTGGCTTTCGACCAGATTAACTGATATTCCAGTTCATTCTCATCCACGATTGGAACGAAACACAGATTCGGAACCTTCAGCATGCTGAGCGAGGCCGGCCCCACCGAGATTCCCAGATTGCAACTGACATTCACCAGCATACTGTAGGCCGATTCAACTTCCAGCGCCACCCGGGGAACGAACTTGCTTTCCAGTCCCCGATTGATGAAATGGGAATAGCCTTCCGGGCAGTCCTCCGAATTAATTAATACGAAGCTTTCATTTGCCAGATCCGCAAGATGCACACTCTCCAGTTTCGCCAGTGGATGATTCTCACTGACAATCGCGCACTGGCAATAATGATCGAGAACACGTGAATTGAAAATATTCTGATAGCTTGCAACGGTATGAATGACAATGCCGAAATCAATTTTCTCCGTCTCAACTGCCCGATATATCTCTGCCTCCGGGTAGTCCATAATTTCCATCGCCACATCCGGCATTTCCCTGGCGAACATCTGAAGGAGTCTCACAATATCATCGGTCAGTCCGTTCTCGATAAAACCTATCCGAAGCTCTCCCAGATGACCGGTTCTTGCAATATCCGCAGTATGCTGAATCTCCCGATACTCTTCCATAATCCGCCGTGCATTCCGTACAATTCGTTCTCCTGCCGCTGTCAGCTTTGGCGATTTGCGACTGCGTTCCAGCAGGACGCAGCCAAGTTCTTTCTCAAGTGCTGCAATTTCTCGGCTCAGAGCCGACTGCGAGAGGTATATCTTCTCCGCAGCCTTCGAGAAATTCAGTGTTTCTGCCAGGGCGCACAGGCTCTCCATCTGTTTGAATGTCATCCTTCCACCTCGCTGTCATTTCCGTTACTTCACGGTCCGGCGTTCCGGTTATATTTCTTTACACTCCACATTATGTATGTTTTCTTTCGTGTTTTCAAGTTGCAGCATCTGCTCCCCCGGGCGTGTATGCATATTGACATTTTGTTTTAGCCGATATTGACAATTAGTTGCCTTTCAAATATACTCTACTCAGAGATTTATCCCGGCCTGCGCTCGCAAGCCGGAGTATAGAAACAGCATCGGGAGGTAGGCAGATGAAAGATTCTTTGAAGGATATTATTCGCGAAGTGAATGGGATTCCGCGCGGAGAGGCGCCGAATTTGCTGATTCGCTGGAAGCCGTGGGAGGACCACGATTATCAGGTGAAGTACACGGATATTCTAATGGGACTGGAGCGCCCGGAGGTCAAGGCCGGGGAGACGCTGGTCTGGATGTGGGACACGGTGGCGTCCATTCCCTGCTGTGATATGACGGAGGACGGGATTCACGCGGAGGACGAGGCCGGGGAGTTGGCGCTTCGCAAGGAAGCGGGCAACGTCTACGGGTTTCCGACGACATGCTGGATGCCGGAGCGGGATACGGTCGGCAGTGTGGCGCTGACCTACCGTTTCTACCCGCGCGTGGTGCCGCACGATTACCGCTTCCGGCCGTACTATGACTTTCGTAACGAGAAGAACGGCGCTACGACGACCGGCGTCGTCACGCTGGCCGCGCCGCCGAAGGATCAGGTATACCATGTCTGCGAGGACTGGGATCTCAGCGAGATGCCGACCGATACGCGGGCAGTCTCCATCCGCGGGGAAGGTCGTCAGGAATACGACGCGACGCCGGACGAGTACCGTTTCACCATGTCTGCCGTGGGTCGAATCAGTGAGCACATCGCCTACGACGGACAGGTTCGCATCTATTGGCTGAACGAGCCGCTACCGGACAGGGAGCGCATACTGCGGGCACTTCCGGCCATCTATAAGGGGCTGGCGGATTTCTTTGAGGATTCGAAGGCGCCGTACACCATCTTCTTCCGTAAAGATCCTTTCGAGATGTCGAATGGCGCGACGGCTTTCACGGGCGGTTTCGTCTACGGCTACAGCGACGAAAAGCCGCTGAATCTCGATAGGGCGCTGGACATCTTCGCCCATGAGACAATTCACACCTGGCCGCATATCGAGGATACGCACGGCGAAGGAACCTGGTACCATGAAGGCACAGCTGAGCTGTACAATATCCTGATTCCGTACCGCTGCGGTCAGACGGACCTGGATTTCGCCGCGTTCCAGGTGACGCTCCGCGGCATCAACTATTATTCTAATAAATACATTAACATGCCGAACGAGGAGGCCTGGCCACTCTACTGGCAGGATCGCGAGGCACAGTGGCTGCCGTATGGACGCGGATTCTTCTATTTTGTCGACATCGATTACCGGCTGCACAAGGCTTCCGGTGGTAAGAAGCGGCTGGATGACCTCGTTCTCGAAATGGAGCACCGTCGCCGCAATGGAGAGAGTTATACTATCCGCGAGTGGGAAGATATGATTCGCCGTGAGCTCGGCGAGTCCGAGGTGGAACGCTTCCGTGGCATCATGAATGGCGCTTTCATCGAGCCGTCCGAGGAGTGGTTCGACGGCGCCTTCACCATCTCCCGCGGCACGGTTACCGATCCGGTGCGCGGCACGGTGCGGGAGAATGCGTATATCTGGACGAAGAAGCCAGGGGTGGAGAAGGCGGATCTGTAGGGATTGGTGTACCGCTACGCCTTTGTTCGCACCACTCTAGACTAATGTGAGAATGATGTAGATGGCTGTCATGCTAAGAATGATAGCCATCTGTTTCTTTCGGCTCTCTGTCAGGAGGCCGACGAATTCCCGAACCAGTGCATTGGGCCAGAAATACCACCGACTCTTCGCTCCAATCCCGATGGCGCGCATGTTCACCTTGCTTGCGAAGATGCCGCTTCGGAATACGTGGTAGGTGTTGGTAGAGAAGATTACTTTCCCTTTCGGATTACGAGCTTGAAGAATCGCCTTCGAATATTCCATATTCTCCAATGTGTTCGTGGATTGATCTTCCCGGAGAATTTGCTCTTCGGGAATCCCTTTGGAGATTAAATAACGGCTCATGGACTCGCTCTCGGAGATAATCTCATCGCTCCCTTGGCCGCCGGATGGAATGAAGATTACTTCTTTACCCGTCTTCTCCAACTGTTCATTGCGAAATGCCAGGGCTCTGTCAATTCGTCCTCTCAAGAGAGGCGTCGGTGTTCCGTCCGGTTCGATGCCACAGCCAAGAATGATGATGAAATCCTTGTTCAGCAAGGGCTGAATCTTCGATACGAGGATATAGGAAAGGATAACCCCGATAATCATGCATTCGAAATAGAGGTACCACGCCGCCATGACATTGAAACAGACGTCGTGAATCTTCACCTGAAATTCGCTACCGGACACGCCGTCGTTGCCAATCAGCAGAACAATCTCACCCCCCATCATCAGCAGGGAAAGGATGATTCCCAGGATGTTCACCAGGCGAAAACCTTCATGACGAATTAATACCACATTGGAGATGATCAGCAAGATAGAGATCAGCGCAATAAAGGGCAGCGAAATAATCATATAGCTCGACGCAGACATGCTGAGGAGAGCGATAATCTGTCGGAAGTTCTGCCCAATCCAATCCAGCGGATGGTGCGACATCTGCACAGTCAGCAGGATATGGGTAACCAGAACGGATAGCAGGAACAGCGAGAACCCAATGTAATAAATGGTATTATAGGAATACGGATTATAGCGAATCTGCTGGACAAGCACTTCCATTAATACCCCAATTACAGAGGCAAAGAAGATGTCCAGCACCACGCAGATTACCAGTGCATGTTGTTCCGCTCCGCTCATCATCAGAGTTGCGATTACCGTCAACGTAATAACCAGCAGAATCACGATATTCCGAACGTGAGGCTGCTGGTTTCTAAGGTCTAATCTCATTGTGTTATACTCCTATCCGATTCTGCTTTCTTACTTAAGTAAATATACAGGATTGGATAGGAAACTGCAATGTTAAGATGGGGTTACTCTGGCTTGAGATTTCCCGCTACCTTGATTTTCACTTGATTTTCATCTGGTTCATGCTCCTTGGATGGACGGATTCCAGCACAGGAATCGGCCATCTTTCCATCGCCGGAACATTACTGTCCCCGCTTCAAATGCCGCCGGATTGCCCGGAAGGATTTGTCAATCTGCGCCTCCAGCCCTGCCTCGTCGCACTTGTCGCTCCGCAGGAAGGACACGATGTCCCCGGCGCTGCCGAAATTCTGGCGCACGCCGCCCGCGTCGTTCCGGTAGCTCACCGCATGCGACGCGCGGATGCCCATGCGGCCGGCCTCCGCCACCGCGTCCATGTTGGCGCCCATGAAAATGAATTGCCAGCCGGACGCTTGCGCCTTCTCGATCATATTTTTGACCATATTCCGCGAATATTCCTGACTGGAGTTCTCCAGCCCGTCGGTGGTGATGATAAAAATAATTTTATCCGCCCGGAGGTCCTCCGGCAGCCGCCGCTGAATATTCTCGATTTTCTTCACCGTGGAGCCCACCGCGTCGAGGAGTGCCGTGCTGCCGCGGACGTAGTAGTCCTTGTCGGTCATCGGCTCCACCGCCGCAATCGGGAAGCGGTCGTGGATGACCTCAATCTGGTCATCGAAGAGCACCGTGGTGACATTCGCGTCGCCCGCTTCCTTCTTCTGCTTCTCCAGCATGCTGTTGAAGCCGCCAATTGTGTCGCTCTCCAGGCCGCTCATGGACCCGCTTCGATCGAGGATAAAAACAATTTCTGTCAGATTCTTCATTGATTCTACCATCCTTTCTGGTCCGGTTCTATTGAACCTGCTACTGAACCGTGGTTCTTCGGAGGATTCTCTTCTCCATGAAGTTCCTGTCTACTCTCGGGGTGTGCCATGTTCCACAATAGGGTCTTATTCTTCAGACGCCTAGCTTGGAACAAGTATCTCCTTCTTAGAGAGACTCTCAGGATTTCGGTTCTTATCGGATGGTCATATATTACAGAATCTTCCCCTGGATGTGGTCGCTTCAGAGGGGACAATCTACCGGAAAAGGCTCCCTTCCCCATAGTCATCCAGCATCTCGTTCGCGAACTGCACGTCATACTCCTGATTCTCAATCAGGAACCGGATGATGAGGTCGAACCGCGCCGCACTCGACAGCGCGTACCCCGCCGCCGCCAGCAGCGACTCCGCCTCCGCCGGCTCGAGTTGCAGCGCCAGGCAGAACGAAATCGCCGTCTTCTTGCTCGGCACGTAATCCTCATCGCCGCGAATCTTCGAGAAGAGCCGCCGGTCAATATTCGCCCGCTTATATACGTCGGAATCGCGCAGCTCTTTCTCGTCAATCAGCCGAAGCAGCATGTGCGAGAACGTCTCCTCCCGCGCCGCCAGCACGGCATCCAGTTCCCGTCTCGCCGTTTCTTTCGGCAAAAATAAGCTCGCGCCCCTTGCAAATTCCGGGAACGCAGACTCGAAGGCCGTATCTTCGCTTTCATCGTCTTCTTCTGCCCAGTCGGCGCATTCTAAGAGGTTTCCGCCGGCGGGTGCCTCTTCCTGGGCGCCTTTATCGTCCAGCGTCTCTGCGCGAGATTCTTCGCATGAGACTCGTGCCTTCGGTACCGCCTCGCGATTTATCTGCTCCTGGGACGCTTCTTCGCAGAAGTATTGTTTCAAATATTGGTCGAGGGCTTGACGAATTTCGTCGCGATGCTGCATCATATGTCTTTCCTTTCTGTGAACCTGTTTCGGGATTAATCTCTCATGAGATAATCTCTATACTGTCTTTTGTCACTTTACATTCCAAGTAAAGGATTTCAACACCGGCATCCAGTGCTTCTTTCATCGCCTGTCCGAACGCAGGATGCGTCTCCATGTTCGGGCGAACGATGTGAACGCCTTCCATTTGAATGACAAATGCCAGGATGCTCTTATAGCCCAGGGCAGATGCTGCGGTCAACTCCCGGAGATGTTTGATACCTCGCTCTGTAGGCGCATCGGGGAAATAACCAATGCCGTCTATTTCCAGAGTACATCCCTTGACTTCCATAAGGTATTTGTCGTTGCTCTTCTCCATATAGAAATCAATTCTTGAATTGCCGTAGGTATATTCCGGCCTGACATAATCGTAGTCCTGACGCAACAGCCATTCTTTCACCACAGCATTGGGCGCCTGGGAATCAATATTGATAAGACCGAAGCCCGCTTTTTCTACTGCAACCAGGTCGTACCGGGTCTTGCGAGCCGGATTGTCTGATACAGCAAGATATACCTCCACTCCGGGAAGCAGAAGTTCCTTGCAGCGGCCGGTATTTTTGACATGAACGGTATGTATGCTGCCATCTATATCTATGTGGGCCACAAAACGATTCGGCCTGTCTATGAAAATTCCTGTTACTATTTCTTTATATTTCATAACCTCTATATACCCATCAAGGAATCAGTCAATATTAGTTCTCATAATCATCTCACTATTTTAAATCTAGGTTATGGATTTAACGTAATTGTATTATTTCATACATGTGAGTGCAAGTTCCTAGCTTACATTTTCACATAGCTATTGACATCCGTAAGTTTATGATATAATGTAACCAGACTATGGATTAACGTCAATATGGAGGTTCAGATGAAATATATCGAACGCGAACTGGAACGAAAGTTCCTTGAAATCAATAAAATGTTTAAAGCGGTGCTGGTCATTGGCGCAAGGCAGGTCGGTAAATCCACCATGCTGAAGCAGTTGGCGAAGGAACAACATCGAACAATCGTTACGATGGACAACGATTACCTACGCGAACTGGCAAGAACCGATCCTAGGCTTTTCTTTCAGACCTATAAGCCACCGATTCTGATTGATGAAATTCAGAAGGCACCGGAACTGCTGGAAACAATCAAAATTCTCTGTGACGAAAGTGAAGAACGGGGACAGTTCTGGCTGACCGGATCTCAGCGAAAACGAATTATGGAGAAATCCCGGGAAAGTCTGGCCGGTCGTCTTGGAATTCTGCATCTCTACGGCCTTTCACAGAGGGAGAAAGCCGGTGTACTCGACCCGGCACCGCTGGATTTCTCCATGGATTGCCTGAGAGAACGCAAAGCATTACTTCCGGATAATGATATCAATGCTGTATTCGATCATATCTGGCGAGGCGGATATGTTGATGTGCAGGATGCCTCCGCAGAACAGGCACAGGTATATTACCAGTCCTATATTGACAACTATCTCATCGCTGACGCAGTGAATGACGAAGGGATTCAGGACATACAGGGATTTAAGCGCTTCATTCGCGCCTGTGCTGCGCTTGTTGGCAATCTCGTAAATTACAAGACTCTTAGCGAAGCCGCCGGAGTATCCGAAATGACAGCGAAGAAATGGCTCGGCATTCTACAGGATATGGATATTGTGTATCTGTTGGAGCCGTATTCCAACAACGAGCTGAAACGTCTTGTCAAAACGCCAAAGCTGTATTTCTGTGATACCGGTCTTTGTGCGTTTCTTACCCGGTGGCTGACCATGGAGTCCTTACGAGACGGCGCCATCAGTGGTCATATCTATGAAAACTACGTTGTCATGGAACTGGTGAAGAATTACGCCTATGCCCGCAACACAGCCATCCTGTCCTTCTATCGGGACTCGAATGCAAAGGAAGTCGATGTGTTCGTCGAAGAGAATGGGAAAATACACCCTCTTGAAATAAAGAAGAGCGCCAACCCAGATAAGAAAGAAACCAAAAAATTCAGCGTGATTGATAAGACGACTTTGGAGAAAGGAGCTGGTGGTATAATCTGCATGTTCCCGGAACCTTTCCCAATTGACCGGGAGAATATGCTGATTCCGAGCAATCTGATATAGATTTCATTGCGAAGATGTTTCACCGCATTCGAAATGCTCCCTTGCTCCAGCCGGATGTGTGCGGGTGAACAAATTTATTTTCACAGGAAAATCGCACTAGTCCCCGACTATCTCTTCCAGCGTGTACAATTCGGTGCGGGTTTCTGCTGCCTCCGAGGCAATTCTACCATCAAATCCGCTATCAGAAAACAATGCGTAATAGAAAGTAGATTTTTCCTTGACAGGCGCAAGCTTTGCCATTGTGTCCAGGTATTCAGCGTATGAAAATGGCGTGCCCTTGAATTTACATTCTCCCACCAAATACGCCTTGGCACTTCTGTCAATACATAGAATATCGATTTCAGTTTCCGCGTTGCGAACACCGGATGCTTCTCTGTCATCCCGCACTGTCGTCTTTCCGAACCAACGTCCCATTCTGGAATATCGGAAAGGTAATTCATTTGCTTTCTGCTTTTGGCGGATAAATTCTCGACACACATCCTCGAAGGCAAAGGACGCAAATTCATGGAGTGAAGGCTTGACAACGTATTCGTACACTCCGTCGACATCTCCGTCCTCAAGCTGCGAATAATTCGAGAATCCAAATGTATACCAGAAGCGGAAGAAATTATCCGTCAGGCGATAAATGCCCCGATTCGTATTGGCATGTTCCTTAATCTTCGCGTCGACGGAGAATTCACGTTCCACAATGCCAAGTTCTATAAGATTCTTCAGATATACACACGTCTTGGATGTATCGTCGATTAGAGATTTCTGACTGATGTCGTTCAGTTTCGTATTGCCAAGGGCAACGGCTTCAATAATGGAATTGTACATTGACGTCTCCCGGAGCTCTTGATGCAGCAGGAATTCCACCTCACTATAGAGAACACTTCCCTTCGTCAGAATGTGCTTCTTGATGTTATCCCCGACAGACAACTTCGGATTCCACTGTCTGAGATAATGGGGAATTCCACCGAGAACCGCATAGGCCAGAACCTTATCCCGCGCGGAGTAATGCGGAAAGAATTTCGCTGCATCGTAGAATCCCATTTCCTTCATCTTGTAGATTCCTGTCGCTCTGCCGTAGAGAGGGTTCTTCTCCGCGAGCAATTCCTTCTCGATGAAGCTCATGGCACTCCCGCAAAGGATTATCATGACGTTACTGTCGCGGAATTCGAAGTCCCAGAGATTCTGCAGAATAGACGGAATGCTCTTATTGCTGCGGCACATGTACGGGAATTCGTCAATCACCAGGAGTTTCTTGTGTTCCCCATGAGGCAAATCCAGTACGGCACGAAAAGCTTTCTCCCAATCGTCAAAAGTAGAGATATAATTTCGCGCGGGGATATCCGACTGGAGCATCCGTGTCGAGAAATTCCGAAGCTGCGCCCTATCCGTCGTCTGCGTACAGGAATAGAAAACGTGCGGTTTGTCTTTGCAGAATTCCCTTAATGTCTCGGTCTTCCCAACGCGTCGCCTTCCGTAGAGCACAATAAGCTGTCCGCCGTCTTCTTCGTATTTATCATTCAAGAACTGCAACTCTGCTTCTCTGCCAATAAACATAAGCGTACCTTTCCATTTCATTTATCCATTTATCGATGGTTTGTTATGTTAAAACAAGATTTACTAAATCATGATTTAACATTATTATAATCGCAAACGTATCTAAGCGCAAGTTCCCAGTACAATGGTCTAATTCTAATATTCAGTCGAAACTATGTCTATTTTCTTTTTTGCGCAAAATATTATACGTTATCAGCAGCAGCCGCAGTTGTTGAATGTCCATCGAGAGTCTCCTTTCTCACATTATTCCATTTCGTCATAATTGTATCACGCCTTTGAATTGAATCCCGTCTTTGACAGTTACAACGAAAAAAACGGCTGCAACCCAGTAAATACAGGTGTTGTAGCCGTTTTCTTTGTCGCGATGATATGTACTATATTAGGATTCTTCTTTAGATTTTATTTGCTTGGTCTCTTTAATGATTGTTCGCATAGCAGACTTGGTGATAAATTCATAATCCGTTCTGAATCCAAATGTCCTGTGTAAGGTATCGGTCAAATCCGTCCTCATATAAGCGGGAATATAACCGCTCGCTGTATTTAGACGTGTCATCTGCATTGAGCGTAATGTTCCGAGAATCTGATCGGTTGTATAAGTATTGCCAAGTTTCTTTTCCAGCAGTCGATAGAGAAGAAGACTGATATAGCAGGTCATGAAATGTGCTTTTATGCAATCGTCTCTTCTGACGAAGACAGGCCTTGCTTCGAATTCTGTCTTCATAATCCGGAAATTCTCTTCGATCTCCCAACGTTGTTTATTGATTTTAATGATTTCAGAAACATCTCCTTCCAGATTTGTAATGACAGCGTAGAATCCATCATACATTTCTTCTTTCTGAATTCGTTCCTCATCGATGCTATAAATCTTCTTTTCCGCAATCTCCCCATCTGGTGTGATAAAAGTATTTTTTACGAATCGCATTGGATCATTTTGATTTTTCCCTTTTCGTTTGCGCCCCGGAGAGGCAATGATTTTTTCTGCTCTCTCAATCTGGCGATTACGGATTTTTCGTTGATAAGCTTTATATTTCGGGGAATACGTAACAATCAACGTTTCATCCATTTTTCCGGTAACTACAGGGACTTCCTTGTAATAAATCGAATTGTAAACTTCTTCATCAGATTCATCCAGCGTACGGAGGTCAATAAATTTCTTCGATCCTATTTTTCGAAATTGTGTTGGATTCAGCGCGATTTCCCGATCTTCCTTTTTCAATTTTTTAAGTGAGTGTGTAATGATATATGATCGGTTACCGAGGCTGTTGAATCTTCGGTTGCTGGCACTTCCAAGTCCGGAATCAGAGCAATAGATAAATTCACTACAATTAAAATCCTGAATGATTTTAGACTCCAAAGGTTTTAATGTTGTCTGCTCATTTTGATCTCCCAGGAAGATGTCAAAAGCAAGAGGAATGCCATCGGCGTCCATGAATAATCCCATAGTTACAATCGGGTTGGGACGATGTTCTTTGCTTTTGCCGTATCGCTTCGAATTTTCTTCTTCTTCAATCTCAAAGTAGTAGTTGGTGCAATCATAATAGAGAATGCGGCTGTTTCTCGGATGAAGAAAGTTGGAGTTCTTATAAAGTTCACTTTGAATAAAGTCAGATTCTTTCGCAATTACAGGAAGTGCATGATATACGTCCGACAACTTGTACTTTGGCGGTTCTAACAGTGACTGGCAGTATTTATAACTAGCCAGTTTACTGGAAGGAGAAAGGATTCTCGCAAAAATAAGATCGGTAAGTATTGCATGCAGGTCATATTTGAATTTGTAATGCTCCTTGATAACTCTGCAGATTTTATCTACACGAAGTTGCGTACAGAGACTTTGAAGGAAAAGATAGCCGACATTAAAGGAACGCTGTTCGTTCTTCGGAATCGTAGCGGCTTTTGAAAACTCTATCGAAATTTTTCCTGTCTCTTGTTTGTACAGCTCTGTTTCTATGGCAGCCTGTTCTTTCGCCCAGGCCATCAATTTATCCCGATCACCTGAGAATTGTTCTAAGAGAGAATTATATTTGCCAAGTTTTTTGTAAATACGGGATGTGGCTTTTCCGTTTTCCTTACGGTAAGACTGATAAATATACACGTCTTTATTATTTGTGCTTCCAGTAATTGCAACATACATAATCTTACCCCCTTTTCTTTGTATTATATCACACTATTACAAACAATTACATAACAATACGAAAAATTTGACAAAAAAATTCAGGCCATATAAGGCCTGTAAGTACTTTTCCTAATATTCAACTGTCAAACTCCCGGGAGATCGCGCAGTCATAGGCCGCCTCTGTAAAGTTGCGGCGCTCCGCCAACGCCAGCAGCAGCCGCAGTTGTTGAATGTCCATCGAGAGTCTCCTTTCTCACATTATTCCATTTCGTCATAATTTTATCACGCCTTTGAATCGAAATCAGCCCTTGCGTTCCTGTATACTTTAGACAACGAAATCTTCTGCGCAGGAGATAAAAACGACGATTTTAACAAAAGGAGACTTGACCATGATACGGGAGGGACATGAATGAATAACTTATACAACTGGATCGATGCGCATAAGTCCGTCTATGAGCACATGAGTGACACCATTTGGGACTATGCGGAGATTGCTTTCCATGAGCACCGTTCCGCGCAGCTCCAGGCTGACCATCTGAAGGAAAACGGATTCCGTGTAGCGACCGGGATCGCCAGTATCGACACGGCATTCGTTGCAGAGTACGGCAGCGGCAAGCCTGTTATCGCCATTCTCGGCGAGTATGACGCCCTGCCTGAGCTGGGGCAGTATGCCGATTGCCCCAGGAAAGACGCTTCCCCCGATATGAAAACGGGACATGGCTGCGGACATCACCTGCTGGGTACGGCGGGCGTCGAGGCTGTCTGCGCACTCAAGGCCGAAATGGACAATGGCGCTTTTTCCGGTACGATCCGCTACTATGGCTGCCCCGCTGAGGAGGGCGGCTGCGGCAAGGTCTTTATGATCCGTGCAGGCTGCTTCGCTGACGTGGACATTGCAATCTCCTGGCACCCTTCTTCTGAAACCAAACTGATGGGAAGGACAAACGCCTGCAAATCAGCGAAGTTCCGTTTCAAGGGAACGCCTGCTCATGCCGCGGCATCTCCCCATTTGGGACGCAGCGCTCTGGATGCCGCCGAGCTGATGAATACCGGTGTGCAGTACCTGAGAGAACACGTTCCCGATGGTTCCCGCATCCACTATGCCTTTCTGGATGCCGGCGGCCCCAAGCCCAACGTCGTGCAGCAGAGCGCAGAACTGATCTATATCGTGAGAAGCGCGGACAACGACCTCACGGCAGACCTGTTCCGCCGTCTCTGCCTGATCGCCAACGGCGCCGCCATGATGACCGAAACGACTGTCGAAGAGCCTGTTGTGAAAGTTGGCTACGCCAATATCATTTTCAACAAGACGCTCGGTCAGGTGGTTCTGGATGCCATGGCGGATGTCTGCAATGAGCCCTGGACGGAAGAAGAGATGGCCTATGCACATACCTTCAATGCCGCGACCGGCGGCAGTGCGGCCGGTTACAACGCGGGCTATGTAAATTCCATGACGGACACCAATTTCCCCGGCTCTACGGACTATGCCGATGTCAGCTGGAATGTTCCCAGCATTGCCTTTTCTACTACGTCATATTCTGCCGACACCGCCCTGCATTCCTGGAGCAGCACCGCGCAGGGCAAGTCCTCCGGCGCGAAGAAGGGTATGCACAACGCTGCCAAGATCATGGCGGCCTGCGCACAGAAGGTGTTCACGTCTCCCGAACTGCTGGCGGCTGCCAAAGCAGAATTTGACAAGTCGATGCAGGGGCGGAAATACACAAGCCTCCTTCCGGCTGACAGCACCCCCAACAACAAATAACTTATAGAAGATAACAACACTCTCCACGAGAGACAAAGGAGTATCCTATGAAATTAGTACTTGCTTTTACGATCCTCTGCGTCATGTATATGTTCGGCAGCTGGTGTAGCAAATGGACCCGCGGCGTTCTGTCCAGTGCGCTGGTATGCGGCATTATCATGCTGCTGTGCTTCTGGCTGAATATTTTTCCGAAAGACATCGTCGAGATATCGGGAATGAAAAGCGTCTACAGCATTATGAGCGCCATTATCATCGCCAATATGGGTACGACCCTGGATGTGAATCAGTTCAGGAGCTATTGGCGTGTTGCGCTGACGGTCATCGGTTCTCTGGTCGCGCTGACCGTGATCACCCTGACGATCGGCAGTCTGATCGTGGGTCACGATCTGGCACTGGCTTCCTTCCCCGTGCTGATGGGCGCGATGCGCGCCACGCAGATCATGACAGACGCACTGAACGCCAAGAACCTCCCGGTCCTGGCTGCCATCGTTGTTCTGGTCAACTCTGTCCAGCAGTTCTTCGGTCTGCCGATAACCTCTGTATGCACGAAGCGGTCTGCGACGAAGTTCCTGGCTGATTACCGGGCCAGTATTGACACCGAGGTCATTGAGGGTGTGACTTCCGCACAGCGTCCTCGTCTGATCGACAAGCTCCCCAATGAATATAAGAACCCGTTCTTCCATCTCTCCTGCATCGGTATCATCGGCGTTGCGGCGGCTTATCTGGGCGACATCACGAGTTCCCTGACCAACGGAATCGTCGGCATGCCATTGCTGGCGCTGTTGATGGGCTTTATCCTTCAGGCCGCCGGTATCGTTGAAAACAACCCCATGGTCAAATCCGGCACCATGCCCTTCTTCATGTTCGCCACAGTCGTCGGTCTGTTCAGCAGTCTGGCCTCCCTCTCCTTCTCGGACTTCGTGGCAAACATCGGAAACATCCTCGTTCTGCTTGTCCTTGGCACCATCGCACTGACCGTGGGCGGCTGGCTGCTGAGCAAGGTATTCAAGATCGATCCCGGTATCGGCATTGCCTCGGCCTTCGGCGCCTATACCGGCTACCCGCTGAACTACCAGGTTGTACAGGACAGTATCAATGCCCTGACGTCCGACACGCAGGAACGGGCCTATCTGGAAGAGAAGATGGCTCCCAGTGTGTGCATCGGCTCCATCATTTCTGTAACGATCACCTCTGTTATCGTCGCAGGCGTCGTTGCCACCATGTTCTAAGTTCTAACGGCTCAATCCTCGCACCAACGCATACACAGCATATCCGGACAGCATTGAATTTCAATGCTGTCCGGTTTGTCTGCGTGATTTTGGCTTGTTATTCGCTTTGATCCCGCGTACAATAGCAGAAGAAACATAAGAAAGGCGCACCATGAATCCCTCAACCGACAAAACCTATCTCTTCGAGCAGATGCCCGTGCCGAGAAAGACATTCGTAGAAAGGAGGCCGAGCTGGAGCAAGACCGCAGCCAGATGTTAAAGACCATAGGTCAGTTAACGATGGAGCGCGACTTTCTCCAGGGC
>CAVGMK010000112.1:0-22751 GCA_963630135.1 Oscillospiraceae bacterium | reverse complement strand
CCTTGGCACCGATTAAGGTCAAGGGTCAGACCCAGGCCGAAGCGGAGGAGACGGCAAGACGCCTCCTGGAGACGGTGGGCCTCTCGGACAAAGCGGATTCGTATCCGTCCTCGCTTTCCGGCGGACAGAAGCAGCGCGTGGCCATCGCCCGGGCGCTGGCAATGAACCCGGAAATCATGCTTTTCGACGAGCCGACTTCGGCGCTCGACCCGGAGATGGTCGGCGAGGTGCTGGCCGTCATGAAGAGCCTGGCGGAACAGGGCATGACGATGGTCATCGTGACGCACGAGATGGGATTTGCCCGCGAAGTGGCAGACCGCGTGCTCTTCATCGACCAGGGCGTTGTATTGGAGCAGGGCACGCCGGAAGAGCTGTTTGGCAATCCGCAGCATGAGCGGACCCAGAGTTTCTTGAGCAAGGTGCTGTAGCCTCTACAGCGGCAGTTTCTCCGCCAGCGGTATTATGTCGAAAATAAAGAAGGAGGGAATTCCATGATTCTTTTGTCGAAGGAAGATATCAAGCGCGTTGTCACCATGAAGGAAATGATTGAGGCGATGAAGACCGCCTACAAGATGACGGTGGACGGCACCGTTCAGTCGCCGCTTCGGACCGTCATTGAGGCTGAGGACGGTTCCTTCCTGTTCATGCCGGCTTATGCGCCGGAGATGGAAGCGGCGGCGCTGAAGGTGGTGAATATTTTCCCGGGAAATGCCGCAAATGGCCTGGCCACTTCGCCGGCACAGGTGATGCTGATTGACGGCAAGACCGGATACGTCATTGCCCTTCTGGACGGCACATATATCACGGCTTTCCGGACCGGCGCATCGACCGGTGCAGCCTTCGACCTGTTGGCGAAAGAGCATTGCCGCAAGGGTGCCATGATTGGAACCGGCGGACAGGCAGCCGCCCAGCTTGAAGCCATGCTGGTCGCCAGACCGCTCGAAGAGGTTCGAATCTACAGCCGCAACGCCGAGAAATGTCAGAAATTCGCTGCCGAGATGCAGGAAGAGCTGGCTTCTTACGGCGCGAAAATCCTGCCGGCTGCATCCTCGGATGAATGCATCGAGGACGCCGACCTGATTATCACGGTGACCACTTCTTCGGAGCCGGTGTTCGACGGCACGAAGGTGAAGCCGGGTGCAACCATCAGCGGCGTGGGCAACTATCAGCCGCATAAGCATGAGATGGATCCGGCAGTTCTCCCGCGCGCTTCCAAGATTATCTGCGACTTCAAGGATGCCGCGCTCTCGGAGAGCGGAGACCTCCTGATTCCGATGGCGGATGGCCTCATCTCGGAGGCCGATATCCTGGGAAGCCTGGGCGATGTGGTGAACGGCACCATTCCGGGCCGGGAGAACGACGAGGAAATCATCGTCTACAAGACGGTGGGCGTCGCCGCTCAGGACCTGGTTGCGGCCAAAATTATCTACGACAAGGCGGAAGCGGCCGGTATCGGCGTACGCTGGGAGTAGGCCGGAGTTCATCGGAAAACGAGGATGTTGTCCGGTGAAACCGAAGGAATCAGGGATTTCAGATGAGCAAGGCCAGATCTTCCGGCATGTCCGGACGCATCCGGAAGAACCGGGACAAGCATGGCGCAGGGGAAACATCCGATGCGCCATCGGAGAATCAAGACATGCGAATAGCCGCTGCTCGGCAAGAGCGGCGGCTATTTTTGGCGGAAAATATTCCGGAATTACTCGATATCCAGCTCCGGCGGCTCGTCCATCGTGTCGGAGACGTATTTGCCGTTCTTCTTTCGCTGCCGGACGCATTCCGTCAGAAGGTACTCAATCTGGCCGTTCACGGAGCGGAAGTCGTCCTCCGCCCAGGCGGCAATCTGGTCGTAGAGCTTGGCGGAGAGGCGGAGCGGGACCTGCTTCTTCGGCCGGGTGTCTTTGGTGTCAGCCATATCCAATCACCGGCTAGTACAGGCTTCCGGAGTTCACAACCGGCTGAGCGTCGTGGTTCCCGCAGAGTACGACCAGCAGGTTGGAAACCATGGCAGCCTTGCGCTCCTCGTCGAGTTCGACCATGTTGCTCTCGCTCAGGCGTTCGAGCGCCATCTCGACCATGCCAACGGCGCCGTCAACGATTAGCTTGCGGGCATCGACAACGGCGGATGCCTGCTGGCGCTGGAGCATCGCCGCAGCGATTTCCGGCGCGTAGGCCAGATAGGTGATGCGTGCTTCGATGATCTCGAGGCCGGCATCGGTGACCTTGCTCTGAATCTCCTCGCGAATCCGGGCAGCAACGACTTCGCTGGAACCCCGGAGGCTGCCCTCATCAGCGATGCCGTCGCCGGTCGTGTCCACATTCGGCGCGACGTCGTACGGATAGATGCGGACGATGTTCCGGAGTGCGCTGTCGCACTGGAGGGAGAGGTATTCCTTGTAGTTATCGACGTTAAAAACAGCTTTCGCCGTATCCGTGACCCGCCACATCACGGCGATACCGATTTCCACCGGGTTACCCAGGCAGTCGTTAATCTTCTGGCGGTTGTTGTTCAGCGTCATGACCTTGAGGGAAATCTTCTTGCTGGTCGTCTCGACGGAAACGGATTCATCAGAGGTCTTCACGAAAATGCCCTTTCGTGCCGCGCCGGCATCCACATCGCCGCTCTGATTGAGCTTCGTCTTGGCAGCCGGGTTCACGCTGGTGCAGAATGGGTTCACGAAGTAGAAGCCTTCGCCCTTGAGCGTGCCGATGTATTTACCGAAGAGTGTCAGCACGAGGGCTTCCTGCGGCTTCAGGACCTTGAGGCCGAGGAATGGAATCCAGCCGATGGCCAGCCAGCAGATGCTGACAGCAATCAATGGAACCCATTCGAGAACTGCGGCGATGATAACGGCGACGATGCCTGCCAGGTAGAGCAGCAGGAAAAGAATCAGCATCGGCATGCCGTTCTTCTTGTTACTTAATATAATCTCTTGCATGGTGTTACCTCCTTGTAATGAGTGTATTCTCGTTTGCTTGATATTTGGATGATATCATTCTGATATCATGTTGTCAATGAAAATTCCTGTAAATTGTATATGAGCATTTCTTCCATTCCCTGACTGCAATTAATCTGCTCACGGATAACATTGGCGGTACTTCATTCTCCCATTTGAATATATTTTCAGAACATAGTTTCGGGAAAACGGGATAGGAAGACAGCTCTCGCAAGGCCGATGTGCTGTTTCTGCATGAGAAGGCAGTGCTGGAAATGCGGTACCGAGGTATAAGATTTCCTGATAATGAGAGGTCGGAAATCCGCAGGATAAACGATGAAAAACCTTATAATAATTGCTTTACAGGACTTTAATCGCATTCTATAATAGGCCTGCTGGGCCTTGACAGACTGGAAATAGAACGCTGGAAAACGCTGGAAGTAGAACGACGAAAGAACGAGATGCGAAAGAAATTCTCTCCACGATGCCAGCGGGAAACAGAACAAGAGAAAGCAATGGATAACGCAAGAGGAATGAGGAAAGGATGAACAGAAGCGTTCAATCAGAGGGGGAACTGAAAATGAACAAGGAACAGAATAAGGGATATGCGCTGGTTCTGGCGGCCGGGGCACTGTGGGGAACCATTGGATTCTTCTCTACGATGCTCTCGAACCTGGGAATGCCGTCCAATTCGGTGGCATTCTTCCGCGTACTGTCTGCCACCATCGTGCTCGGCGTGATACTGCTGGTCAAGGGCAAAGGCCCGGGACTCTTCCGAATCAGCAAGCGGGGACTCTTCTCCTGCATGCTGGTGGGATTCATCTCGCAGGCGCTCTATAACATGTGCTATATGAGTACCATCGAACTGAGCGGTATGGCGACGGCGGCGGTGTTCCTGTATACCTCTCCGGTCTATGTAGCTATCATATCGCGCATACTCTTCCATGAACCATTGACTTCGAACAAGATAATTGCCATTGTTGTGAATATTGTTGGTTGTGTGCTGGCAGTGACCGGTGGCAACTTTGCGGACATGAAGCTTTCTGCCCATGGTCTGATTATGGGAATCCTGGCAGGCTTCTGCTATGCATTGCTACCGATTCTATCCCGCCTGGGTGCCGACGACGAAGATTCATTCACTGCGGCATTCTATGGCCAGGCATTTGCAGTGCTTCTATTGTTCGTGCTAATCCGTCCATATAATGGCATCGGCTGCGACTTCAACTGGCAGGTTCTCTTGGTTCTCATCGGCTTCGGCCTGGTGCCGTCTGCGATGGGTTATATTGTCTATTACGCTGGAATCAGCCGTGTCACAGAGACATCAAGAATTCCGGTACTGTGCTCGGTAGAAACTGTGGTGGCGGCGCTTGTGGGCCTGGTTGCATTCGGTCAGAGTGTTGGCTTCATCAAGATTGTTGGAATCGCACTGGTTCTGGTCTCTATCGGGGTGATGAACGCAAAACAGAAAGAACAGATGTCGCCGGAATCATAACCGGTGATTGTGGCACAGAAACTCAGAATTCGGTCGAATTCGTGTGAAATCCGGTCGTCAATGACCCCTGACGGAGATTGAAATCCTAAGTATCATGCGGTATGATACTTAGGATGTTTATTTATATGGGAGAATTATAATATGCTTCATTACATAGCACCGCCTCTGGTCGGGGCGGTCATCGGATATTTCACCAACTATATTGCGGTAAAAATGTTATTCCGCCCCCGCAAGGAAATCCGAATCTTCGGACATGTACTCCCGTTCACACCTGGTGCGATTCCGAAGAACAAGCCACGGCTGGCGAAAGCTGTCGGCGATGTGGTGGAAAACACATTCTTCAACGAGGAAGCGATTGCAGAGCGCTTCCTGACGGACGAAGCGGTGGACCGCGCGGTGAATCAGATTGTCCGTGAGATGGACCGGCCGGTCTGTGACATGGGTGCCGAGGTGATGGGTTCGCACGAGCGATACGAGAGAGTGATTCATCGAATTTCCGATATTGTAACGAAAGCGCTCCTTCAGGATCTTCAGCGGAGCGATATTGTGGAAGAGATATCCGGAGAGTGCATCGAGAAACTGGGTTCGCATCTGAAGGGGAGCATGTTCGGCATGTTCATGACGGAAAGTCTGATGGAGTCGGCGAAAGTCCTGGTACAACAGGAGATTCAGCGGGAAATCGATGAACGCGGAGAGGAATTCCTGTCCCAGGAAGTGGAATCGAGACTCTGGATGTGGAGCCAGGATTCGCCATCGGAACTGGCCTTCGAATCCGGATATTCGGATGAACAGCTTCAGAATATCGTGCGGCGAGTCTACCAGAGTGTAATACGGAAGGGTGCTCCACGCTTGATTCAGAAGCTACACATCTCCGAGATGATTGAAGAGCAGATCAATGCCATGTCCTCGGAAGAACTGGAGGAACTGGTGCTGTCAGTGATGAAGAACGAGCTTAGCCTGATTGTCAACTTAGGTGCCATTATCGGGCTGGTGCTGGGGATGGTGAACCTGCTGTTCTTGTAGCCCCGAGGAAGAAGGGGAAGCCGGAAGTGTCCGGCGGGAGAAAGTTATTTTTGGCAGATAATGCAGATAATAGGGATAAAGGAGAGAATTATGCTGACTTATGATGACATCAAAGATCTTTGCAATACCACCAACCCTTTTGCCAACAATATTGGCATCAAGGTGATGGAGATTCAGGAGGGGTACTCCCGGGTTGAAGTGCCGGTGCACGAGGGGCTGCTGAATGTGGCGGGCGCGGTGCACGGCGGTATGCTGTTCACGCTGTGTGACGTGGCGTGCGGCGCGGCGGCATCGTCCTACCAGTATAAGGCGACGACGGTGGACAGCTCGTTCCATTTCCTGCGGCCGGCGCTGAATTGCACGAGACTGCATGCGATTGCGAAGGAGCTGAAGCACGGCAAGCGGGTGATGGTCTATGAGGTGGAGGTCTTCAACGAGGAGGAGACGATGCTCTGTAAGGGCGTGTACACCATGATGCAGCTGAAGTTCCCGTTCGAGAAGCCGAAGGCGGAGGAGAAGTAGCCGGCGGCGAGCAGAATCCGAATGTCAAGTGTCGTAGGTAGTGCTGTGCGGGTCGCAATGAATGGGCTGATATGACTATTTGCCGACTCGAATTAACCTATCTGATGGGGATAGATGGTATAGATGTGGTGGTAACTATAGGAGGTAGACATGAAGAAAGATGATATCAAGTACCAGGCGTATGTACAGATTCTGAAAGAAGAACTGGTTCCGGCGATGGGATGTACGGAGCCGATTGCGTTAGCCTATGCGGCCGCGAAGGCTCGGGAGGTACTGGGATGCCTGCCGGAACGGGTACACATCGGCGCCAGCGGTAGCATTATCAAGAATGTGAAGAGTGTCATTGTGCCGAACACCAACCATCTCAAGGGAATTCCGGCGGCTGCCAGTGCGGGTATCGTTGCCGGCGACGCATCGAAAGAGCTGGAGGTTATCTCGGATGTGACGCCGGAACAGGCTGCAGAGATTGCGGAATATATGCAGAATACGCCGATTACGGTGGAACATGTGGATAATGGGTGCGTTTTCGACATCATCGTGGAAGTGACCGCCGGTGAAGATATCGCGAAAGTGCGTATTGCCAATTATCACACCAATATTGTTCGGGTGGAGAGAAACGGCGAGATTCTTCATTACGTGCCGGTGAATTCAGATAGCGAAGAGGGATTGACAGACCGGACATTGCTGGACGTGCAGTCCATCTGGGATTTTGCGATGACCGTCGATATCGAGGATGTCCGTGAGACAATTGCGCGGCAGATTGAATATAATACGGCGATTGCGGAAGAAGGCTTTCGCGGGGATTATGGTGCGAATATCGGACGTGTGCTTCTTGCGTCGTACGGAGATGATATCCGCAACCGGGCCAAGGCCTGGGCGGCAGCGGGTTCGGATGCCAGAATGAATGGCTGCGAGCTTCCGGTAATTATCAATGCGGGAAGCGGTAATCAGGGAATGACTTGTTCCTTGCCGGTGCTGGAGTACGGTAAGGAGTTACATTCCACCGAGGAGGAAATCTATCGCGCCCTCGTTCTGTCTAATCTGATTGCTATTCATCAGAAGACAGGAATCGGTCGGCTATCCGCGTATTGCGGCGCAGTAAGTGCCGGTGCCGCGGCGGGAGCAGGGATTTCCTATCTATGTGGTGGCGGTTACCAGGAGATGATTCACACTGTTGTGAATGCACTGGCGATTGTCTCCGGCATGATTTGCGATGGTGCAAAGGCTTCCTGCGCGGCAAAGATTGCGGCAGCGGTGGAAGCCGGTATCCTGGGATACCACATGTACCTGCACGGACAGGAATTCTATGCCGGCGACGGCATTGTGACCAAGGGCATTGAGGCTACCATCCGCAATGTGGGTCGCCTGGGCAAGGATGGCATGAAGGAGACCAATGAGGAGATTATCCGGATGATGATTGACGAATAACGGAACATCAAGGAGGCAATCGGGAAATTCAAAGAAGAGAGATGGTAAAAGTAAGAATAATGAGGCTGGCAGACACGTCCTTGCGATGGATGTGCTTGCCAGCCTCATTCGTTATCATATTCGCTACAGCGGGACTCATAGAGGAAGTGGTCGAAGGCACGATGGACGAAAATGAGCTACTAGAAACCAACTATCCCTGTGAATCAACGATGAGGAGATGGCGGATGTGGGCAGAGGAACTGCTGAGGAATGCGGAAGGACAGCTTCGATCCGTAGTGCATCGCATATATGATCTTTCATACGAGTTCCTGAAGTCGGAAAAATCCTTGCTCGGAGAACTGAAAAAGCGAAGTGGTAGCAGATGGCTGACAATAGTCGTCCGAATATACATAGATACCGAGGGTGGGTAAATCTTGCCCCTTAAGGGGCATCCCCCTACTTTGCCATGCTGACAGAGGGAAACTCTGCTACTATGGCCTCACTAAACAAAGGAGGGCATAGAATGCAAAGTAAAGAGATTCAGAATTGGAGAAACGATGAAGCGTTGAGGCGATACCAGATGATTTCGCCACTGTTAGACCCTGACATGGACGACGCCAAGCGATGTATGTTACGAGAACAGATTGCGCTAAGGGAGAATAAATCAACCAGAACGCTCTACCGCTATGAAGAGCGGTACCGGGAAGCGCGGTTCGATGGGCTAATGCCGAAAAGTCGGTTAAAACGACGTTCTCAACAGTTGCCGGAAAATTGGGATGAAATTGTAGCGGAAGCCATTCAGCTAAGAAAAGAAGTCCCGAAACGAAGCGTCCGTCAGATCATAATGATTCTGGAAAGTGAAGACTATGCGGCACCGGATGTAATTAAAGAATCCACGCTGCAAAGATACTTGCAAAATGCGGGTATGAGCAAAAAGGCGCTGAAGCGGTACTCGGAGGATAAAAAACCGAGCTCTAAGAAATTCTGCAGAGATCACCGACTAGAGCTTTACCAAGGAGACATCAAGTATGGCCCGATTATTCGGGATAAGGATGGAAACAAGATTCAGACCTATTTGTCGTCAATAATTGATGATCATTCGCGGCTGATTACCCATTCAGAGTGGTACAACAACCAGAGAGATGAGATTGTAGAAGACACGATACATAAGGCAATCCTGAAGTATGGCTTGTTTGACCGATTCTACGTGGATAACGGAAAACAATATGTCTCCAAGCATTTGAACAAAGCATGTGCGAAACTTGGGATTCGGGTGCTACATGCGCCTCCATACTCCGGGAAATCTAAGGGTAAGATTGAACGATTTCATCAGACGGTAGATAGCTTCATTGCAGAGCTTTCCGTTAGCCCAGCTCATAGCATCGCGGAGATGAATGAGAAGTGGAAATATTTTCTCGAGGAAGAGTACCAGAAAAGACCACATAAGGGAATTGCCCAATATTACAAGTCCAAGGGCCAGGATGTGCCACCTAGCGGAATCTCCCCTGTTCAAGAATGGGACAGGGATACCAGGCGGCTGAAGTATCTTGATTCGAGCACCGTTTCCGAAGCCTTCACCCGTCATGAGACGAGAGAAATTGACAAGACCGGTTGTTTCGAATTCAATGGCATTACCTATGAAGCTAGCGTGGCGTATTCTGGGCTTAAGGTAGAGATTGTATATGATCCAATGAATACGAGCATCATAGAGGTGAGACATGGCAAGATGGATGTGGTGAAAGCTCATCCAATCGACATCGGGTCACATACCAGCAAAGACGCGGTGTTACCTGCCGGAATGATGGCAGATCTACCGGAGACATCCAGATTTTTGGATGCGCTGGAGAAAAAGTACGTAGAAAACCATACGATGATGGCCAACGCGCTGTCTTTCGGAGAGTACGGAAGGCAGGTGAGTGATGATGTATGAGAATTACTTTGAGATGAAAAACACACCGTTTGACAGAGACGTTCCGCCAGACTGCCTGTACCGATCCGCGTTAATAGATGATGCTGTTGGGAGACTGAAATATACAGCAGACCACCGTAAATTTGCTACCGTCATGGCGGAGCCGGGATGTGGAAAGACGACGTTGATTCGGATGTTTGTAAAGGAATTACCAAGGGATAAATATCTTCCCCTGTATTTGTCCGACTCAAAGCTGACACCCCGTTGGCTGTATTCCGGACTTCTGAATCAGCTTGGCCTTGAACCGAGATTCTATCGTGGCGATTCAAAGCTTGATCTTCAGAAGGAGCTGGAAACGATATGGAATGTACAGGGGCGCAAGGTGGTATGCATCTTGGATGAAGCTCATCTGCTGGAAAAGGAAACCTTGGAGGAGTTCCGATTTCTACTCAATACAGAGTTTGATTCGAGAAGTAATCTGGCGTTGATTCTGGTTGGACAGAAAGAGCTATGGGAGAAGAAACTTCGGCTTAATGCATATGCGGCAATACGTCAAAGGATAGACATTAGCATCGTGCTTAGTCGTTTGGAGCGAGCTGAAGTGAGCAAGTACATAAGGTCGCATCTTGATTACGCAGGCTATATGGGCGAGCTCTTCACCAGTGATGCTGAGGAAGAAATCTACCGAATCTCGGGTGGAATACCTAGAATGATTAACAGAATATGTGAGAAAGCCCTGATGTATGCATTCCAGCAGAAGAAACGGTTGATTGATGGGCACATGGTCAGATATGTTGCTGACCACGAGATGCTACAAGCAGAAACGATAAATATTTAAGAACGGTTGCTGTGGGCGAGCCCCTATGGGGGTTCGCCCGTGACAGAAAAATGGGGCAGGTCACGACACGTTCAAAGAGCGAAGCTGTGACATCCTATGAAATTAACAACATGCCATTTTACTATCGCAAACTTGCGGGGAACATCCCGGATGTGAAAACAATTCGCAAACTACTGAGCGAATTGGATGTCTTGGGGTATGAAAAGGTGAAGCTGGTCATGGACAGAGGATATTATAGTGCTGATAACATCAATGCCATGTACAAAGAACACTTGAAGTTCCTTTGCGGTACATCGACAACGCTAAAGTTCGCAAAAGATTTCATTCGTGAAATTGGAGCGGACAAAGATCGTTACGAGCATTATAACAGTGACCTGGAACTTTATGTTTTCTCAAAAACGATTGCATGGGATTATGTGCAGGAACGTCCGTATAAAGGCGATACTATTCACGAGGAACGCAGAATGTATTTGCATGTGTATTTCAATCCAGACCGGTTTGCGGATGATGGAAAATCATTAAATCGAAAGCTGGATAGGCTAAAAGAAGAACTCCTTACTGGCAAGCGTATTCCGGAGCATGAAAAAGACTATCGGAAGTACTTTGAAATCAAGGAGACACCAAAGAGAGGCATTTCCCTTACATATAAACAGGAGGCGATCAATGCTGCTCGGGAAAGATATGGATTTTTTGCATTGATTAGTAATGAAGTCAAAGATCCTGTGATGGCGATTCGCCTTTATAGGACGAGGGATGTTATTGAAAAAGCATTTTGGAACATCAAAGAGCGTTTAAATCTGCGCCGAACTTTAACTTCTTCCGAAAGCGCCTTGGAAGGTAAGCTATTTGTAGAGTTTATAGCCCTTATTTACCTTTCTTATATCAAGAAGAAAATGGAGGATACAGGACTTTTTTCGAAGTACACGATGCATGAGCTGATGGATGAGCTTGATGTCATTGAATGCTTTCAGACGCCCGGAAAAGCGCCAACTCAGGGAGAAGTTTTGAAAAAGCAGGAACAAATTTATCGAGATCTCGGGGTGGTGCCGTTATTAGCAGTGCCAGAGAAATAGCAAGTATTTCTAGGCATAGTTATGTGTTACGGGAATCCGGGTTAAAAGCTTGCGAAGAACTCGGGATTACGGAACGCACATACTATCGTTGGGTTAAGAACCAGAAAATTTACGGATCCTATGAAGATCGCCGGCCTCTTGCCAAGCATTCGGAACCAGCTAGTAAGCTAAGTTCTGAGGAGCGACAGCAAGTCTTGAATGTTGTCAATGATCCGAAATATGCGAGCATGCCTCCGTGTGAAATTGTACCGACCCTTGCTGACGAAGGCACATATATTGCCTTGGAGTCAACGTTCTACCGCATTCTTCATGAAGAGAAGATGCAAAACCACAGGGGAAGAGCCGAAGCAGCGCAGCATCGACAGATTTCATCCTACGAAGCTACCGCACCGAATCAGGTGTGGATGTGGGACATCACATACCTTAATGGTCCCATTAAAGGGATGTTCTACTATCTGTATATGATTATCGATCTTTTCAGTAGAGATATCGTCGGATGGGAGGTCTGGGAAACCGAAGACAGCCATCATGCCAGTGAGCTAATTAAACGAACTTGCCTGAAACAGAAGCGTCTGACTACACAGCCACTCGTGCTTCATTCCGACAATGGCACACCAATGAAGGGTGCTACGATGTTGGAAACGCTGTACAAGCTGGGAATCACGCCCTCGAACTCCAGGCCTAGAGTCAGCAATGATAACGCATATGCCGAAAGTATCTTCAAGACGCTGAAGTACAGACCCAATTACCAGCCTAAAGACTTTGCTTCCATCGAAGAAGCAAGGACTTGGGTCGCATCCTTTGTTCGCTGGTATAGATACGAGCATCAACACTCAGGAATTAAGTTTCTCTGTCCAGCGGATCTTCACGAAGGACGTGGCCAAGAGAAACTCGAAAAACGCCATAATCTGTATGAGCTTGCCAAAGTTCAACATCCGGAGCGTTGGAATGGCAGAGCCACCCGCAACTGGACACTTCCGGAAGTGGTATATCTGAATCCAGTCAATGATTCAGAGAAGATGGAATCGAAATCCATCGATGAAAACCAAGCTGACGGTACAGCATAAGCTTTCGATGTATGCGGGAGCGGGAAGCTGTGTCAACGGACACTACGCTGGCCGCAGGCTAGGCAGCCGTTGACACAGCGACACGGATTACCCTTTTCTGCGTCAGCAGCGGGTATACACGCTGCTGGCTGCCTCCCCGGCGAGGGGAAAATATTAATCCGTCTCAGATTCACTCTGAGACACCAATTAACCACAACTACTGAATAGGCAGTTACTGACAACTACCTTGACAACGAGCGTTTGGATAACAACGAAATTTCCCTAAATCTACATATCTGGTATAATCAGTTAAGGAGGTGTGTATGTTAGCAGAATATTTGAAGTTAATTGATACTCCAGAAAGTCAATCAGAATTTGAGCGGTTTTATTATAAATACAGAAAACTAATGTATTACATCGCATTGGATATTGTAAAGGACAAGCATTTGTCGGAAGATGTTGTAAGCGAGACATTCATGAATTTAGCAAAAAATTTTGAATTTATAAAGACGTTGGGTGAGATTGAATGTCCACAAATCAAGCGATACGTTGTTATTAGTGTTAGGAATACAGCACTCAATATGAGGAAAAAAGAAAAAAGATACAAAGAATTTTTTCTTGATGAAACTGAATTAGCAGTTATGGAATACGAACAGGGTGTAGATGACGGAATTCTTGATGTCATCATTGAGAATGAGGCCCTAGATAAAATCAAAAGCATATTAAGTAAGTTGCCGGAGATATACAAGGAAACCATGCAATTATATATTGTATGTGATTATGATGCAAATCAAGTGGCAAAGGCACTTGGAATAAAAAAGGTAACTGTATACAAGCGCATTCAACGTGCAAGAATGATGATAGAAACTGGACTAAAGGAGTATTAGATGACGTTAGAACAACTTCTGATGAATTTATTAGATGATGACATAAAAAAATATGAGGGTTTGACAAATTCAGCACAAGATCCCACATTTTCGGCAAAACATTATGCAACAGTGAGGAATGCAATTCGTATGACTGAAACGTACGAAAAAAAGGAATCAGCACACGGGAAACTGCGTCACATTAAAACAAGATATTTTGCTGTAGCAATTTTGATTGCCGTTCTTGTGATGGTATCTTCCGTGATGGCCTTTGCAATAGTTCACCCAGAGTACTACATGGTTATCAAAGAAAAAATAAGGGAATGGAGCATAACTTTCGAAATGGATTCCGAGGATGAATCTATTTCGAAATTTGAAGTAAGGAAAGGCGACGCCCCAGATGGTTTTTCGATATCCAATGAAATTATTGAAGAAGGAATATACATGGTGGAGTACACATCACTCGAAGGGAAACAAATTCTTTATAAACAGCAACAACTGTCAGATGCTACTGTTGTTGGACTTGACGCAGAAAACGATTATAAAAAAATAGAAATAATCAATGGCATTAAGACTATAGTGATGAAGAAAAAGGACTGCTATACATTCTTCTGGGTTAAAGATAATTGTATTTACACTCTTGTAGGAAACTGTGAATTAAAAATAATGAACCAATATCGGGAATCAATAAATTAAATAATTCAATTTAGTTGTCCAAAAAGGGGGCTTTTCTTTGTCTAAGTGTATAAAAGGATGATTCATTGCTTAGAGAAGGAGGTTTTATGTGAGAAAAAGAGTATGGGTCGTGATGGTTGTTACTTTGATTATGGCATCAATTCCAAACTTCGTATTCGCAGGTACTGAAATGGATATTCCAATTGATGGAGAGATATCTGTGGAGTATGCGTATGCATCTAATGTAGCTGTGACATTGACAATTAGTGACAGTGGAACGGCAAAAGCCACATCGTCCATTCAGGGTTTGCCTGGGACTGCAACACGTTTGTCAGTGACTATGTATCTTCAGCGATATTCAAATGGTACGTGGGAAACTGTGCAAAAATGGAACAAATCAACAACCGCAAATATTTTAAATCTTTCAAAAAGCAAGATAATAACGAAAGGGGAATATAGAACTCATTCAGTTTTTAAGGCGTACTACAATTCAAAAATCGAAAAAATTGAAAAGAACTCCAAATTAGTAAAATATTAGAGCAACAGGTAAAAAAGGAATTGAATCAGAAAGCAATTACAAACGAATTACGAAAGGAGCTTGCTCATGAAAAAGAAACTAAAACATCATATTTTTCCGGTTGTTTTTTCGATAATTTGTATTTTCTTTGCCGCTTATAGTATGGCAAGTGCTAGTGATGACATAGACTTAGATTTAAATGATGCAAAAGCTGCTTTGAATAACTACATAACAGAAACATATCCGGAAATAAAAATTGGTAGTGGTGAATACAATGAGTTTCTTTCAAGCCAGTTAGTGTATGATACGGACTTGAAATTAAAACAGATGAAACATTATGACGGAATGATGGCGTATGCTTCACTCTACATTTCAGATTGTGGTGTGGAAAGCAATCTTGTTGAAGACAATGAGGCGCTTGGGAATCAATCTATATGGAGCGTGTATAAAGCATACGCAGAAAACGAAAAACAAAAGGAAGAGATGTCCGTATCGGAAGAAAGTGGAGATAAAGCCTCGACTGATGCTAAAGGATATAGTGGAAGTAAAGCTGCATCGTATGCAATAAAATATGCATTGAGTTATAATACTCCCGCGTATCCATCGTATGGAGGCTCAGATTGTACAAATTTCGTTTCTCAATGTGTAAAAGCAGGAGGAAAAGCTTTTAACTATGCACCATCGTATAAGCAAAAGGCTGCAAAATACGATACCACAAAATATTGGTACTCATATCATTATACCGCAACAAGCCCATATCATCAGTACAAACAAAGCACATCCTTTATGAGAGTAAGTGATTTTTACGTCTATTGGAAATCCAAGGGTGCGACAATCATAAATTGTTCGAATAAAAGTGCACTACAGAAGAATGCTAAAATAGGAGACATCGTTCAATTGGCGAAGAAGAATTCTAGTGGTAATTTAGTATTTTATCATAGCATTATTATCACAGACGGGTCTAAGAATGCATGGAAATACTCTGGACACACAAATGATAAAAAAAATGCATCTGTTTCTGGAATTGCTGATACGAATACATTCCGTATTATTCGAATCAGTTAGTGGGGAGGTGCAGAATGAAGAAGATATTATGGATTCCATTGATTGCCATGCTCGCGATATCCCCTCTGCAATGGTGGACATACGGGAGCGAAAGCGAGGGCGTAAAGGGCCTGGATTATATCCTCAGTGTGTATGTCCTTATCCCGCTGGTACTGGTTGTTCTCGGGATGATAATTCGAAACGGTGAATGGCTGTATGGACTCGGTTGCCTGCTCCTGTTTCCGTTCTTCTGGTTATACACATGGAAATTCTGGCAGATCTTCGTGGGCTCCGGCATTAGCGCGTCGGACTTGATAACGAGCACGAGCCTCGGAGGGTGGCTGGCATGCCTTCTCTCGCTACTCGGCGTTATATGCGGTGCGTATGTGCATCACACAAAGAAGTATAAATAATCCGTTAGATGATGGTAAAAGTAAGAATAATGAGGCTGGCAGACACGTCCTTGCGATGGATGTGCTTGCCAGCCTCATTCGTTATCATATTCGCTACATACGTAGTAGCAGTTCCTTCGAGACGATTTCATCGCCTTCCAGGAAGATTCTCGGCACCCGCTTGCTGACGGCGCAGACGAGTTCGTATGGAATGGTTCCCGCCATTTCTGCCATGGCTTCCACCGGATTGTGCTCACCGAAGATTTCCACTTCATCACCGACATCCACATTCGGCGCGTCGGAGAGATCAATCATGCACATGTCCATGCAGATTTTGCCGCGAACCGGTGCGGGTCCATCCGCTGTCAACAGGGAATAGCGATTCGAGAGGCAGCGCGTGAACCCATCGGCATATCCGTAAGGCACCACGCCAATGCGGGTTGTACCGGTTGTCTCATAGATACCGCCGTAGCTGATCCTCGTACCGGCCGGATAGATCTTGATGGTGCTGATGGTGGTCTTGAGAGACATCATCGGGCGAAGCCCCAGCTGCTTCGCATATTCACCATAGCCGTACAGTAGCAGGCCGGGACGAACCATATCGAGATAGGTCTTCGGATAGCGTGCGGTCGCGCCGGTGTTGGCGCAGTGACGAATCCGGAAGGCGTGTCCCCACTTGGACTCCACGGCGCGAATCATGTCTGTGAAGAGCCGGAACTGATGCTTCGTGTAAGCTTCTGCCTCTTCGCCTTCTTCATCCGCCACCGCGAAGTGGGTGAAGATCCCTTCGGCATCCAGCCCCGGTAATGTGCAGGCTTCGACGATTCCGTCCACCCCGCCATCGAAGAAATCCCCATCGCACAGATATCCCAGACGGGACATCCCGGTGTCCACCTTGATGTGAATCTTCAGCGTGCCGCCGCAGCGAACGGCTTCTTCACTGTATTCCAATGCCTTCGCCTTGCAGGATACCGCCTGCGTGATGTTGAAGCAGATTAACCGGTCAACCTGTTCCTTCGGCGTGTGGCCGAGAATCAGAATCGGCATTGTGATACCGTTGAAGCGAAGCTCCAGCGCCTCATCAATGCTGCTGACGGCGAGGTAATCGGCGCCCAGTTCCTGAAGTTTCGTGGCTACCTGCACGGAACCATGTCCGTAGGCGTCTGCCTTGACAACGCCCAGGAATTTCACGCCGCTGCCAATGTGTTCCCGGATGATTCGATAGTTATGCTCCAGGGCATCCATGTGGATTTCAGCCCAAGTTCTTCTCAATGTGGATTTCATCATGTGCCTCCTCGGTGGATTTACTGACTTTGTTAACAATGAACGGCACTATTCCTCCATCTGAAGGTTCGCCCAGTAGCTGTAGCTATGCTTCAGGGTGGATGGAAGTGCATCGGTGTTTCCTTCTTCGAGAATCTTCAGCATTTCGAAGTGGATATCCACCAGATACTTTCGGTCGTTGGTCGCGATGCAATGCTCGATGGTCTTGATTCGTGAGCCATAGGTGAGCTTCGAGAGCATATCGTTGATGATGACAATCAGTTCATTGTGAGTTGCCTTGGCAATTGCGTCGTGAAAGGCGATATCTGTCTGGCAGATGAGCTTGGCGTCCGGATTCGGTGCATCCAGTTCTTCCTGGATGGAAGTCGCGATTTCCCGAAGCTTAGCGGCATCGTCCGGTTGCAATCCCTGTTCCATAATGACCTGGTGGGTACCGAAGTCGATGCACTCACGAAGCCCAATCAGATCCTGATAGGATTCCTTCTGTTTCAGAATCATGCTATAGATGAGGGGATTCATGGAGTGCGGTTTGAATGTCTTACAGACGAAGGTCCCCTCCGGACGGCGAATCTCCAGAATCCCATAAGCAACTAACGTTCGAACGGCCTCTCGTACGGTATTGCGTCCGACACAGAAGCTGGCTGCCAGCTCTGGCTCTGTGGGGATTTTATCACCGGGCTTAATCTGTCCATTGATGATGGCATCCGTCAGCCGGTCTACCACAATGTCGGAAGCGGACTTCATCTTAATCGGCTTCATATAGTCAAGGTCGTTCATATAATATTATCCTTTCTTCTTCTCCACCACCGTGTCAGCGAGAGCCTCGAAGTATTTCACATAGGCGGCGTGATCTTCGTCCATCAGACCGTGAGCCTTCAGTGTCTGCTGGATTTCGTACAGCTGTGCCGTGTATGGAATCGGGCAGTCGATGGCGTGCGCGGTGTTGATGACATTGGTGATATCCTTGTGGTTCACCTTAATCGTGCCACCCGGCTTGAAGTTGCGTTCCACCATCATCGGCGCCTTGTCACTGAGGGCGTAGCTGCGCGCGGATCCGCTCTGAATGGCCTGATAGACCTTCTCTGGGTCTACGCCGGCCTTCGCAGCGAATGTAAGCGCTTCTCCGACGATGGCAATGTTGTTGTTCACAATAATCTGATTCGCCAGCTTGCAGATGCTACCGGAACCGGAATCTCCTATCAGCGTGGCAGAAGCGCTGTACTTCTCGAAGATCGGAAGGCATGCGTCGAAATCCTTCTGGTCGCCGCCGACCATGATGGCCAGTGTGCCGGCCTGAGCGCCGGTCTCTCCGCCGGAAACCGGTGCATCGAGGAATCCGATTCCCTTCGCCCGGAGTCCTTCATAGCACTCTCTCGATTCATTTGCGGTAACCGAGCTGTGATCCACAATAATCTTGCCGGAAGCCATGTATTCTGCCAGGCCTCCTTCTCCGAAGATGACACTCTTCACAATAGATGCATTCGGGAGAATCATCTCAACGACATCGCATTGCTCCGCCAGATCCTTATAGCTGCCTGCCGTAGCGCCTGCTGCTACCAGCTCACTGACGATGGCTTCGTTCAGGTCCGAAACCATGACGTCCATGCCGGCGCGGACCATATGCTCTGCAATCGGTCTGCCCATGATACCCAGTCCAATGAATCCTACTTTCATCATTCAATTTTCCTCCTAATGTCAACTGCAGCCCTCGGGTCATTCCGAAGGCTGGCTATCCCTGCCGGGCCGGTCGCCTGGGCGGGGTCATATTTGCTTTTAAACCAACCATACCGCAAGTAGTCTAACCAAATAATGTTCAACATAGGATGTTTAACAGATTCCATCTTAAAGAATAATATAGAGGATGTCAAGGCAGAATCGTTAAATAATTGTTTAGGGGCACAAGCAATGTCAAAAATATTTGTTTCTTTATTGACATTTCCGTAAAGGATTCGTAAAATGTTATCAACATCCTATGATAGTATGAATCTACCATGGGACGGAAGGCGTGCTTTTCCTGCGAAGGAGAGCATGAAGATCTATACCGCAAGTAGTTAATGTTGTTGGGACGTCGCAGGTTCCCCGCCTGCGAAGGAGGAAAAATTGAAGAGAAAGAAACTGGTTGCCCTGTGCCTGGTTCTCTCCATTGCCTGCACCATGCTGCTCTCTGGCTGTGCCGAAGAGAACAGTGGTGAGGTTGCAGAGAATGGATACAATCAGGTAACGCTGTTGCTCAACTGCAACGGAACAGAGATTGCGAACGACACGAGAATGGCCAAGCTGTTCAAGAAGTACGTGGAAGAACGTTCGGATGGCATGGTAACGATTAAGGTGTTCCCAAGTGATCAGCTTTCCAGCGGAAACATGAACAAGGGACTCGAAATGATTACCAGTGGCACGACGGATCTGGATATCCATTCCACGAGTATCATCTCGAACCTGGACGGACGGCTGATGGTGTGCACGATGCCGTGGCTCTTCAGCAGCTATGAAGAAGCCGAGAAGATTTTCTTCGGCACCGGCGGAGAGTTCATCGACAAGGTGGTATCTGAGAAAGGACTGACTTATCTGGGTGCCGTGCATAACGGATTCAAGGCCATCACGAACAGTAAGCGTTCCATCAAGAAGCCGGAGGATCTGAAGGGTCTGAAAATTCGTATCCCGGGTGGTGCGTATTACACATCCTTCTACAAGGCGTTCGGCGCCAGCCCACAGGCGATGAGCTGGAGCGAAGTGTTCACTGCGCTGCAGCAGGGCACGATTGATGGACAGGACAATTCCCTGTCTACCTGCAATTCCGGTAATATTCAGGAAGTACAGAAGTACATCACCATTGCGAGATATACTTACGAAGCATTCACTTTCACTGCGAACTCGGCGAAGTTCAACTCTCTCAATGAGAAGACTCAGAATCTCATCCGTGAGTGTGCGAAAGACGCCTGCCACGAAATCGACCAGGAAATCGTGGACGGCGAAGCGGATATCCTGCAGAAGTTCAAGGATAGCGGCTGCGTGATTAACGAGCTGTCCGATGCGGATATTGAGGAGTTCAAGAAAGTGGTTGAACCGCTGAAGAAAGAGTACATCCAGATCTACGGCGAAGAAGCCTGCAAGGCCTTCGGCGTAACGGAGTAGGATGTACGAAAGAAAGTGAGGCAAGTATATCTATGAAAAAATTCTGGAATGAAATCGAAGATAACATTCTGGGCATACTGCTTCTCGCGATGATGCTACTGACATGCGTCAATGTATTCGCGAGGTATGTCCTGCTCAGTTCCATGCCATTCGTAGAGGAACTGACGAATGCCGGCCTGATTCTTCTGAGTATCGCCGGCGCTGCTACGGCAGCAAAGAGAGGCGCACACCTTGGACTGACCGTTCTCACCGAGAGAATGTCGCCATCCGGTCAGAAAGCGATGGAACTGCTGGCCAACGCACTGGGCGTCATCTTTGGTGTCATCATCCTGTATTTCGGTATTCGCATGTCGGCTCATGAATTCTCGCTGGGTCTGAAGACCAGCGGAATGCAGTGGCCGGAAGGTGCCTTCGGTGCCATGATTCCGTTCGGCGGATTATTCCTGGTTATTCGTTATGCTCAGCTGTTCGTCCGTACGCTCCGCGGCGGAAGTGACGATGCCAGTGAGACGGACAAGAATCAGAAAGAAACGGAGGTACAGGCATGAGTGCATTAGTCATATTTGGTAGCTTTGCAATCCTCCTGTTGCTGGGAGTTCCGATTGCGTTATCCCTTGGAATGGCCAGCGTCCTGACGCTTCTCTACGAGAACCTGCCGCTGTCCATCATTCCGGCGAATCTCTATTCGTCCACCGGCAAATTCGTCCTGCTCGCCATTCCATTCTTCATCCTGGGCGGAAACATCATGGAGAAATCCGGCATTTCTGCCCGGCTGATTGACTTCGCGAGAACACTGGTTGGACACCGCAAGAGCGGTATGGCGATGGTATGCGTTATTGTTGCATGCTTCTTCGCTGCCATCTCAGGATCCGGCCCGGCAACGGTTGCCGCACTGGGCATGATTATCATCCCGGCAATGACCAAAGTAGGGTATAAGAAAGCATCGGCCACCGCGCTGATGTCCACCGCCGGCGCCATCGGTATCGTTATTCCACCGTCCATCACCTTCGTGCTGTACGGTTCTATCACCGGAAATTCGGTTGGTCAGCTCTTCGCTTCCGGCATCATTCCGGGAATCCTCATGGGTGTGGCACTGGTTTTCGCCATGCAGTGGGTGAGCCGCGACTGGGAGATTGAGACCATTCCGAAGGCTTCGGCAAAGGAAAGAATCGCTGCCCTCAAGGACGCATTCTGGGGTCTGCTGATGCCGGTCATCATCCTGGGCGGTATCTACGGCGGAATCTTCACCCCAACCGAAGCCGCTGCGGTTGCAGCGCTGTACGGTCTGCTGGTTGGATTCTTCATCTATAAGTCACTGACATTGAAAGACCTGATGCCACTGCTGAGAGATTCGGTATCCCAGACGGCTGTCGTTATGTTCATCGTTGGAACCGCCAGTCTGTTCTCCTGGGTACTGACTGTAACCGGCGTCGCATCTGCGGCAAGTAACGGCCTGATTAACCTGGTAGGAGACAACAAGATTCTGTTCCTGCTGATTGTCAACATCATCCTGCTGATTGCCGGATGCCTGATTGACGCGAACTCCGCCATGTACATCATCCTGCCGATTCTGTACCCGGTAGCAACATCCCTCGGCATCGACCCGATTCACCTGGGCGCTGTCATGGTACTGAACATGGCCATCGGTCTGGTTACCCCGCCGGTTGGTATCAACCTGTACACCGGCTGCGGTATTGCGAACATCTCGCTCAAGGACATCTCCAAAGCCGTGCTGCCATTCGTTGTGGCCTCTCTGGTTGTCCTCGTCCTGGTGACCTACGTTCCGGCCATTTCCACATGGATTCCGAGTCTATTGACGGATTAGTCGGTCAAAAATAAATGGCATCCGTCTGAGACTTCCGGCTCCTAGGTCAGAAGCGTTCGGATGCAAGTCATCTCTCCGGGTATCTTCAGAAAGCCGGAGCATGTGACCTTGAATAAAGTGAATGACAGACCTGCACTGCACGCCCGCAGGCAGGTCTGTCCTATGAGGAACGGGCGTATATCTTCAGCAAGGGAGGACATAGAATGAAAGAAATCAGTGTGGCGGAGCTTCAGGACCGCGCGCAGGATCTGCGCCGCAAAGCTCTGACCATGATCTACGAAGCCCAGTCCGGTCATCCGGGCGGCGCTTTCTCGGCGGCCGAGGTAGTTACCTATCTGTATTTCAAAGAGATGAATATCGATCCGAAGAATCCGCAGTGGGCGGACCGTGACCGCTTCATCCTGTCGAAAGGGCATGTTTGCCCAATCCAGTATGCGGCACTGGGAACGTTGGGATTCTTTCCGGAGGAGGAAATGCACAAGCTCCGCAAGGAAGGTTCCATGCTGCAGGGACATCCGAATATGAGAAAATGCCCAGGCATCGATATTTCCACCGGATCCCTGGGACAGGGTCTGTCCGTTGGTGTCGGCATGGCGCTGGCAGCCAAGAGAGATCATAAAGATTACCGCGTATTTGTTGTTATCGGTGATGGAGAACTCGATGAGGGCGAAATCTGGGAAGGCTTCATGGCAGCCAATGCCTGGGGCCTGGATAACCTCGTTGTTATCCTGGATGACAACGGACTTCAGCTTGACGGTCCGGCAGATGAAATC
>CAVGMK010000111.1:0-43008 GCA_963630135.1 Oscillospiraceae bacterium | reverse complement strand
CAGGTGTACGTCTTTACACCGGTCTCGGTGCAGGTCGGTTCCGTTGTAACCTTACCTTCATCCCATGTATGAACAGACGTCTTCGCAATGGACTCTGTCTTGGTCTCACCACAAGTCGTGCAAGTGTAGGTCTTTACGCCCTCCTCCTTGCAGGTCGGCTCCGTAGTAACAACGCCGTCGTTCCAATCATGGCCGGTTGCAGGAATCACTTCAGATGTGAATGGTTTCTGCGTGTCGCATACCGAGCAGTGAATGGATTTCAGTCCCGGCGTGGAGCATGTTGCCGCCTTGTCCTCTGTATATTCTGCATTCCACGTATGATCTACTTTATCGATGGACTCAGTCTTGGTCTCACCGCAATTAGCGCAAGTATAGGTCTTCACACCCTCTTCCTTGCAGGTCGGCTCCGTAGTAACAACGCCGTCGTTCCAATCATGGCCGGTTGCAGGAATCACTTCAGATGTGAATGGTTTCTGCGTGTCGCATACCGAGCAGTGAATGGATTTCAGTCCCGGCGTGGAGCATGTTGCCGCCTTGTCCTCTGTATATTCTGCATTCCACGTATGATCTACCTTATCGATGGATTCAGTCTTGGTCTCATCGCATACGGTACAAGTATAGGTCTTCACACCCTCTTCCACGCAGGATGGTGCCTTCGTTTCCTTACCTTCATCCCAAGTATGAACAGTGGTCTTCGCAATGGCCTCCGTCTTCGTCTCTCCGCAGTTTGCACAAGTGTAAGTCTTTACGCCCTCTTCCTTGCAGGTTGCCGGCGTAGTAATCTCGCCATCATTCCAGTCATGGCCCAGCTTCGCAATCGCTTCGGTTCTTGTCTGTCCGCAGTCTCTGCAGGTATAGGTCTTCACACCATCTTTCGTGCAGGTTGCCGCTGTGGTGACTTCACCTTCGTTCCAGCCGTGGTTCTTGGCTGGGATTGTCACTTCACTGCCATCCTTCACCTGTCCACATACCGTACAGTGGATGGATTTGCTACCAGTCTCCGTGCAGGTGGCTTCCTTGTCTACCGTATAGGTATCAGGATAGCTATGGCCCTTGGCGTCTACGTCTTCCGTCTTGGTTTCCTTGCATGCAGTGCAGGTATAAGTCTTCACACCCTTCTCGGTGCAAGTCGGTTCCGTAGTGATAACGCCATCATCCCAGCTATGACCGGTCGCCTTAATTTCCTGAACAGACGATTCATCGATTGCGCCGCACTCGGTGCAATGCTTCGACTGGCTTCCCGCCTCGGTGCAGGTGGCTTCCTTATCTACTGTATAGGTCTCGGAATAGCTGTGGCCCTTGGCCTCGATGACGTAGTTCTCCTTCGCGCCGCAACGGCTACACTTCTCACTCCGCCATCCGGACTCGGTGCAGGTGGCTTCCTTGAGGATGCCATTGTCCACATAGTCATGGCCTAAGGCATCAATGGACTCCGTCTTCGTTGTGCTGCAAGCACGGCAGGCATAGGTCATAACACCCTTCGTCGTACACGTCGGCTCCGTGGTAACCGTGCCTTCCGTCCAGTCGTGGTCAATCATATCGATAGACTGGGTTCTTACTTCACCGCAGCGCTTGCATTCGAAGACAATTCTTCCCTTAGACGAGCAGGTTGGCTGCACCTTGATTGTGCCATCGTCCCAATTATGTCCCAGCGCAGCAATGACGGTATCCTTCGTCGCACCGCATACAGTGCAGGTAAGCTCCACCAGTCCTTCTGTGGTACATGTTGGCGACGTCTTCACCTTGGCATTTCCCCAGCTATGGGACTTCAATTCCGTCGCACGGCTGTCAATGGTTGCATCACAGCCCTCACGGGTACAATGTCTGGATTCGCTGCCTGCCTTCGTGCAGGTGGCTTCCACATCCACGGTATACTCTTCGGCATACTCATGGCCAAGCGGATCGATAGTCGTAACCGAATCCGGATCATAAGCGTCGCAACCTTCTGTCTTGCAATGCTTCGATTTGCTACCCGATTCGGTACAGGTTGCCGCCTTATCCACGGTGTATTCGTCGGAGTACTCGTGATCCTTCATCGGGATTTCCTCTACGGTGTCCGGATCGGATGCGCCGCAGTTCTTGCAGTGGATGGACTGACTACCCTTCTCCATGCAGGTGGCTTCCTTGTCCACGGTTGGCTCTGTCTCCCATTCGTGTTCCCCACCGATTGTCGAAATCTCTCTCTCCGAGCCTTCCTTAATAGTATCGCAGTTCTTGCAATGGATGGACTCCACGCCAGGCTCCACGCAGGTCGCTTTCTTATCCGTTGTGTAATCAGTATTCCATTCGTGTGTCAGTTCGGTTGTCAGATTGTGAGCTGTCGCATAATCTGAGACAACTGTATTAGCGCAATCGTGAACCATCACCAGGCTACCGCTGCAGTTACTGAATGCATTATCCGCGATGGATTCCAGATTGGTACCCAGCACGGTTACCCGTGCCAGAGCGCTATCGGAATAGAACGCATCGCTTGCAATGGAAGTAACGCTGGCCGGGATGGTAACTTCCGTCAGGCTGGTGCATCTCATGAAGGCCGCCTGCTCAATGGCAGTTACATCAGACGAAATGGTTACCTTCTCCAGGCTCTTACAATCCAGGAAGGTATATTCCTGAACCTTCAGCACGTTCTGCGGAATCACGATTTCCTTCAGCGCGGTGCAGCCATAGAATACGGACGATCCCAGGCCGGTTAATTTCGCCGGGAGGGTGATCTCTGTCAGACTCGTGCAATCATGGAAAGCACTCATTCCAATAGCGGTCACGCTATCCGGCAAAGAGATTTCCTCCAGGCCGGTGCAATGCTGGAACGCAGCATTTCCTACGGATCGGAGGCTCGATGTAATCGATACTTCCTTCAGCTTCGCACAGTTCCGGAATGCATAATCACCCAGCTGGGTAATCGATCCGCTGATGGACGCCTTCTCCAGATTGGTATATCCCTCGAAGAGGCTGGCGTTCACCACATCACTTCCCGTGGTGTTCATCCGGATATCCAAGCTCTTCACGGCATCCTTATAGCTCTTCCACGGCGCGCCGGAAGCACGGTACGCACTCAGCTTCGCGTTGCCGCTTCCGATGATGGTCAGTTTGCCGTCTGCGTCCAGATCCCAGGTTAGCCCATCGGCGTCCTCGCCGCAGGCAATGATTGCCACTGCATCCTTCGTGGCATCACACTTCGAGCAGTGGATAGATTTGCTGCCTTCCTCGGTATCGGTTGGCTGCTTGTCAATGGTGTAATTCTCTTCCCATTCGTGGTCGCCGCCCAGTGCCGGGATTTCGCGGGTATCCTTCTTCTCGCCGCAGCCCTCTCTGGAGCAGTACAGCGATTCGCTTCCCGCCTCGGTGCAGGTCGCCTTCTTCTCTACCGTATATTCTTCATTCCATGCGTGGCTTACTTCACAGGTGTAATGCCCTTCCGCCGCATAATTCACGATTGCGGTCGTGCAACATTCGCAATAGAATGTCAGGTTCGCGTTGCAATCCTGGAAGGCCCTCTCTTCCACGGTCTGAAGGCTGGTTCCTTCTACCGTCACCTTCTTCAGCGCGCTATCTCCGTTGAACGCCCATTTCTCAATGGTTGTCACACCGTCTCCGATGGTTACTTCCGCGAGCTTGGTGCATTCGCTAAAAGCATCTTCCTCAATCGTCCCGACATTTCCGCGAATTTCCAGGGAAATCAGGCTGGTATAGCTCTTGAAGAAGCCATCCTCAATGGTTACCGCGGATGGGGTATCCATCTGGATAATCAGCTTCGTCACCTGATACCGGTAGTTGTACCACGGCGCGTTCTCTGCATCGTACGTCGGGAAAGAGGCATCTCCCGAACTCTTCAGGGTCAGCGTGCCATCTTCATCGAGTTCCCAATCAATATCATTATAGGTGCCAGACGCTGTGTACTTAATCTCGTCCTTCTTTGCCGGACACTTCTTACAGTGGATAGATTTGACACCCGGTTCGCTCGCCGTTGGCTCCTTATCAATGGTATATTCCGTCTCCCATTCGTGGTCGCCGCCCAGTGCCGGTACCTCTTCTGCCTTCGTCGCATTGCATTTCTTGCAATTGTAGGTTCTTACGCCGGCATCCGTGCAGGTTGGCTCCGTCGTAATCTCCCCATCATCCCAGAAGTGAGACAGCTCCGTCTGAAGAGAATTCTCAGTCGCGTATTTCGACACCACCGTATTGTCGCAGGCATAGGCCAGTACCATATCCTCATTGCAGTTCTTGAAAATATCGGCGCCGAAAGTCACATCATATGTGCCAACAGTCACCTTCTCGAGCTTCGAACAAGCATTGAAGACACCGTCCCCAATCGTCTTCACCGTGCTCGGAATGGTGACCTCCGTCAGGCTGGTATTCCCGCGGAACACATCCGCTCCGATAGTCTCCACGCCTTCCGGAATATCCACCGACTGAAGCTTCGTGGCCTGGAAAGCGGCTTCTCCAATCTTACGCAGCGACTCCGGCAGCTCAATCTTCGTCAGCCCCGAGTAGATGAAGGCCTCTTTCCCGATTTCCGTCAGCGAAGACGGCAGCGTAATTTCTGTCAGGCTATCGCAGTAATAGAAGGCATCGTTGCCAATCGTCGTCACGGTGTCCGGAAGTCTTACTGCAGTCAGATTCCTGTATTGGTTAAAAGCATTTCTCGCCACGCTGGTGATTCCGGTATCGACGACAACGCGCTTCACCGCGGTTCTATCGACGAAATCATTCCAGTTTCCGTTATCCGGCATTTCCCCTTCACCGGAAATCGTCAGCGTGCCGCTCTCCAGATTGAAGTTCCAGGATATATCGCCATCTGTTCCGAACTTGGCTCTGGAGCTCTCATCAATCTCACCGCAATCGGTACACTGGCGCACACCGACACCGGCCGTGATGAGTTTGCCATCCTCATACACCGGCTCTGTCTCCACGTTATAATCTTCGCCCCAATCGTGGGTCACTTCGTAATTCAGCTGGTTCTCTTTCGCATATTCCACGGCATCCGAGTCACACTCGCAGTAGATGACCAGATCCTTGTGGCAATGCTTGAAGGCATTCTTGCCGATATCCAGCGCATTCGCGTTGATGGTCACCTTCTTGAGATCCGTGCAGGCGAAGAACGCTTCCTGTCCGATGGAAGTTACCGTCGCCGGAATGGTTACCTCCGTCAGTTTCATGCAATCATGGAACGCCTGGTCATCGATTTCTGTCAGGCCATTCGGCAGATCCAGACTCGTAATGGCCGTATCCGTGAAGGCATTCTTGCCGATCTTCTTCAGACCACTCGGCAGGTTAATCGAGGTGAGGGCAGAGCAGCAATAGAACGCGTTCTCGCCGATTTCCTCCATTACCGAGTTCTTGTAGATGGACACTGACGTCAGATTATTGAAGCGGGAGAAAGCATTCTTGCCAATCTTCCGGATGTTATTCGACAGGGTGACGGATGTTACATCGGTATTGTAGTTCACGAATTCCCGCCAGTTCGGGTCATCCGGCATATCTGCCGTGCCGCTGGCGACGTTGTCATAGACGAACAGGTTCTTCGTATTCTGGTTCCAGAACCATGCGACGTTATCGTCAATACCGTGAACCTCACGTGTCAGCTCGTCGATGGCGCCGCAGGTAGCACATTGCGTCGCACGGATTTGCGGCTGAGTCATCTCACCGGTATCCTCATCGAATTCGAGATACTGAAGGATAGCATTGGCATTCCACTGGTGCTCTTTGCCATAAGACGGAATCTCTTCGGTCTTCGTCTCGCCGCAGCGCGCACAGGTATAGGTCTTCTCGCCGGCATCGGTACAGGTCTCTTTCTTCGTGACCTCACCGTCATTCCACTGGTGAGAGATCTCGACGGTCAGGTTGTTCTCCTCCGCATAAGTCTTCACCTTGCTGTTATCGCAGTCGAGATGAACCGTCAGATTGCTACCACAGTCCGCGAACACATTATTACCGCCGAACTCCACATCCTTCGACTGAACCGTCACATCGGTGAGGCTTCCGCAATTACTGAATGCCTTATCGCCGACGGATGTCACGCTCTCCGGAATGGTGATGCTCTGAATCTTGCCGCAGGCATTGAATGCCTGTTCTCCAATGGATGTCACCCCATCCGGGAGGGTTACCTCCTGAAGGGATTCGCAATTATCGAAAGCCTTATTTCCAATCGTTGTCAGGCTCTTCGGCAGGATTACATTGCTCAGTGCGCTGCACTCTTCAAATGCCTCCTCGCCGATTTCCGTAACACTATCCGGAATCTCCACGGATGCCAGATTGCTGCACCGCCAGAATGCGCAGGCGCCAATCGACGTCAGGCTGTCCGGCAGATCAATTTCCGTCAGGGATGTGCATCCCTGGAAAGCCGCATGGCCAATCCGGGTAACACTATCCGCAATCGTCACGGATTTCAGATTCGAGCAGTAGAAGAAAGCGAAGGAGTTAATCGTAGTCACGCCGGATTCAATAACCACCTTCTCGATATCACTGTTCTTAATTCCCGTCGCATCATCATTCCAGGACGGATTGTCGATGCTTCCGCCTGTACCGGAAATCGTCAGCGTGCCATCTTTGAACTCCCAGTTCACCGATTCACCCTGGATGACCGGCGCGAATTTAATCGCCGTGGACTCATCGCTTGCGCCGCAGAGTTCGCAGTGGCGTGTCTTAACACCGCATGTCTTCAGTTCCCAGGCCGTCGCATATTTCTGCGTAAATTCCGGCTCGACATCCACAGTATATTCCGACTGTAGCTGATGGTCCGCAACTACCGCAATCAGGTTCTCCTGCGCATAAGTCTTCGCACTCGAATAGCAGGCACAATAGATGGTCAGATTGGTGATGCTGTTCTTAAATACATCCGATCCGAACGTAATCTCTTTCGCCTTTGCATAGACCTTCGTCAAGGACGGACACTCTGCGAGAATCTCGTCTTCATAGGAAGTCAGCGATGCCGGAAGGGTAATTTCCTCCAGCCCTACGCATCCATAGAACGCTTTGGATCCCAGCTTCTTCAGGGAGGAAGGAAGCGTTATCTTCTGAATTCCCGATTCCTGGAATGCACCGTCGCTGATGGTATCCAGGTTATTCGGCAGTTCCACCTCGGTCAGGGAAGTACAGCCGCTGAATGCCGCTCCGTAGATGGCGGTCACGCTACTTGGGATGGAGACGGACTTCAGTTTCGAATAGTTATCGAAAGCCAGGTTTCCAATGGCGGTCACACCCTCGTTAATAACAACGCTCTTCACTTCGCCATAATTCAGAACCTTGCGCCAGGACGGATTATTCGGAATTTCGCCTTCGCCGGAAATGGTCAGCGTACCTTCCGCATCCAGTTCCCAGGTCAGCGAGCCGGCTTCCGCATATTTCTTCTCGGAGCCTTCTTTGATTCCGTCACACTTCTCGCAATGAATGGACTTGGTTCCGGCGGTCTTCAGGACACCATCCTCATATACCGGCTCTTCATCTACCGTATAATCCGATTTCCAGGTGTGTTCCTGGTCCAGAGCCGGAAGCTCTTCGGTCTTCGTCTCACCGCATCCGACGCAGGTATAGACCTTCTCCCCCTTGCTGCCGCAGGTTGGCTCTACCGTAATCGTGCCGTCATCCCAGGTATGGCCGGAAGTCTCATATTTATAGGAATTATTTTTGGCAAAATTATATGCCGCAGAACCACAGACGCAGTGAATCACGACATCGTCGGATGTTCCGTCGCCGAACATCTCGTCGTGAATCGAGGTGACGCTACCCGGGATTGTCAAGCTGGTGAGGCTGTATGTTCTCGAGAAAGCGTACCGGCCGATGGAGGTGACGCTGTCCGGAATCGTCAGGCTCGTGAGGCCGGCGCCGTTGAAGGAATTGGCGTCGATGGCCTTGATGGAGCTCGGCAGTTCAATCTGCTGGAGGCTGGAACAACCCGAGAACATTCCGCTAACGATTTCCGGCGTGCCTTCCGGGATGTTGATGCTGCTCAGGTTGAAACAGCTGTAGAAAACATGCGCGTCGAACGAGGTTGTCGTGCTCGGGAGTGTCACTTCGGTCAGGGATTCGCAGTGCGAGAACGCATACATCCCAATCTTCTGAAGGCCTTCGCCCAGGGTCAGTGTCTTTATGTTCTGGCAGCCCTGGAATGCCCATTCGCCAATCTCGGTGACGCTTCCCGCGATGCTGACGGATGTCAGCTTGTTATAGCTTGGATCGCTGGCGCTCCAGTCCCGGTAGAAGGCGTAGTTGCCCACGCTTGTTACGCCATCGCCGATGACGACCTTGCGGATGGAATCGGCATGCTCGTACCACGGATATCCCGCTGCGTAAGTATCTTCCATCGCACCATTTCCGGTAATCTTCAGGGTACCTTCCGAATCGACGGACCACTTCAGATCCCCGTAGGTGCCGCTGGAATTCGCATCGGATTCCGAATCCGTCTCGGCCGAAGAATCGGTATCTGTCGCCTCATCTCCTGTCGCTTCTTCGGAATCTGCGGAGTCTATCGCCTCCGAGGATTCGCCAGATTCGCTCTTCGATGCTTCCGATGCGGATTCCTTGGCGGAGTCCTTCGTGGACTCATTCCCGGCATCTGTATCCGTGGATTTCTCCGTAGTCGAAGACGCGGACGCCTCCTTCTGGGATGCCTCCGTTCCGCCGGAATTCTTCGATTCGGATGTGCTACCTGCCGCCTTCTCACCGGTGGTTTCCTGCCCCGCCGTCGCCGCACTGCTGCTACTTGTCGCCTCCAGCGCAAACGTCGGAACGGTATAGGATGCAACTACCATGACGGTCAGTGCCATCGCTAACAGCTTCCTCCCTTGTTCTCTCATGTGTTCCTCCTTCATTTCCCGAAGAATTTCTATCTTATTATTGTACTCCAGTCTAAAATGGTTTGAAACCGATTCTTGAATTTTTTACATTGAATTTTATGGGATACAATTGCCGGCTGCCTCCCGGTGATTTCCGCAAATTTCGTTCGGATTCCGGCTGAATACCGCTGGAATTTCACTGGGGCAATCTGCGATTTTGTACGAAAGTCCAAACTTTCTGAAATTTTTTATCGGAAAATTCATATTTTTTGTTGACATATCCCAAAGGAGCATGTATCATGGAAACACAATTGAGATAGAGGACGCGCTGCGTGATTAGTAACCGCCTCCGATGCCGTGCAGGGCAGAGGCGACGAAAGGCACAGGCGCCGAGGTGGCCGTTTCTGCATGGACGGTAAGCCGGGCGATGGAAATAAGATTCCACCGACTGTCGCATAGATGATATGCGGAGTGCTATCCTTGATATGAGTCATGTGTTCCGATGAACGAGGCGATGCACAAGGCACGGCGCGAGACTGGAAGCGCGAAGCACCCAGCGCAAGGCTACCGGCGATGATGAGGCCGGCAGGTCCGCAGGCCACAACGTATCACGGTAGGTACGAACCGGCCGTCAGGCTTCCGGAAGCGAGCCGCCACGTCACGGTGAGTCGGAAGATCATGAGTTACGATTATCAAGCAGTGAACTCCGGAGTTCACTGCTTTTTTTATCGGTTCAAGGCTCTCTTCTCAAATATATCTGTATCACATAGTTATATTAGGAGGACAAACAAAATGACTACACCTATTTTCGAAGGAATTGCAACCGCGCTGATTACCCCGATGACCGAGGACGGCGTCAACTACGAACAGTTCGGCAGACTGATTGACTGGCAGATTGAGCAGGGCATCAACGCGCTGGTTATCTGCGGCACCACCGGCGAGGGCTCGACCCTGACCGACGCCGAGCACAAGGAATGCATCCGCTACGCCGTGGAGAGAGTGAACCACCGCGTTCCGGTGATCGCCGGCACCGGCAGCAACGACACCGCATACGGCGTGCAGCTCACCCGCTACGCTTGCGAGGTAGGCGCCGATGCGTGTCTGGTTGTAACTCCTTACTACAATAAGGCGACGCAGAAGGGCCTGGTTAAGATGTATGCGGAATACGCCGCTGCCAGCACCGTTCCGATTATCGTCTACAACGTGCCGTCCAGAACCGGCGTGAACATCGAGCCGTCCACCTACGTGGAACTCGCGAAGATTCCGAACATCGCTGCCATCAAGGAAGCGAACGGCAACATCTCCAAGATCGTCCAGACGCAGGCGCTCGTCGGCGACCAGCTGACCATGTACTCCGGCAACGACGACCAGATTGTGCCAATCATGGCGATGGGCGCAAAGGGCTGCATCTCCGTGCTGTCCAACGTGATTCCGGCAGAAACCGTTGAAATTGCGCAGCGCATGCTCTCCGGCGACGTGGCCGGTGCCGCAGCGCTGCAGTGCAAGTACAGCGAGCTCGTCTCCGCTCTGTTCTGTGAGGTTAACCCGATTCCGGTCAAAGAGGCCATGGCAGATCTCGGGTTCTGCGACAGAATCATCCGCTCGCCGCTCTACAGCATGGAAGACGCCAACCACCAGAGACTGCTGAATGCCATGAGAGAGGTTGGATTGGACGTATAGTCGGCCAAAAATAAATTCGGCTCGCGAAGTCTTCCGATGAAGCGAAATCGTCGGGTTCGCCGTAAACGCGTCCCGGCTTGCGCGAGCGCGCGATGAGGTGGAACTGTCTATACCATAAAGGCTCTCTCACCAATGCGAAATTCGCTATCCGGTCGCCGGCTCGCGCTCGCTCAATTAACGGGAAGAAGCCGCGCGTTGGTACGTTACGTCATATAAAGGAGTAAATAGAGAAATGAAAGTAATCGTTAACGGTGCCGCCGGCCACATGGGCCGCATCCTCACCAACATTATCGAGAATACCGAAGATATGGAGATTGCCGAACTGGCGGACGTATCCGCTCCGGCAGGCATGGCGCCGCTGGCAGAGTGCAATGCGGAAGCCGATATCGTCATCGACTTCTCCCATCACCTGGGCACCCGGGACCTGATGGACTACTGCGTATCCAGACAACTTCCGGTCATCGTCGCCACCACGGGACAGACAGAAGAAGAACATGCGATGATTGTTGAAGCCGCTCACCAGATTCCGGTTTTCCACAGCGCCAACATGTCTGTTGGCGTTGCCCTGGTGGGTAAAATCGCGCAGGAGGTCACCAAGGCTTTCGGTGGCTGTGACATCGAGATTGTGGAGACACACCACAACCGCAAGGTGGACGCCCCGAGCGGAACGGCGCTACTCCTCGCGCGCAAGATTCAAGAGGTTCGTCCGGAGCTCACCGTGAACTGCGGACGCAGCGGTCATGCCAAGCGGGAGTCGAATGAAATCGGCATCCAGGCCGTACGCCGCGGCAACGTGGTCGGCACTCATGAGATTATGTTCGGCACGAACAACCAGACCATCACCATCCAGCACGAAGCGCACGACAGAGCGCTCTTCGCGGACGGTGCCGTGGATGTGGCGCGCTGGCTGGTGAATCAGCCGGCCGGGTTCTATACCATGGATGACTATATCGGCTAGAACGCCTAGAACGCCCCGTGTCCGCACACTTCCGGTTGGCTGATTGCTTCCGGTCTAAGGACATAATTCAGACTGGCAGGGATTTCCGGTCGACGGATAGCGCGAGAAATCAAAGAAGGTTCCGGTTACTGGTTGGATCGTAAAAAGGGACTGCATATATCTTTCGTTAGCACAATTTGGTGAGGAAACGCCGCGCTGGCAATGCCGGGGCGGCGTTTCTCTGTGTTGCCGAGAACATGCTGGTGCTTCACGAGAGCCTGACGCTGCTCGGGCTGATTGGCGCCGTGCTGATTATCGGGTCGGCGCTGGTGAATGAGACGGCGAAGGAATAAGTATACTCGCACTGCATTTTTCGGACGAATGAATGTGATTGGGTTGCGTTTTTGGCACGAATAATTGTAATTTTGCTGCGTTTTCGGGACGAATTATCGCGTCAGTCCTGCGTTTTCCGGAAGAACACCGCCTGCATTCCAGCATAAATAGAATTCTTTTCTTGCGTTCTGTATTCATGTGAACCGTCGAAGGCGACCTCGCCGTGAAAGCCTTGATATCAATGGTTTTGCGTAATGCATTCCTAGATTTCTCTGAAAACTTCCTTGAAAAAAGTTGCGCATTTCTGAAAATCTCCCTTGAAATAGTTGCACGTATCGGCAAAAACTCCCTTGAAAAAGTTGTTGGCTCTTAATGTTCCAATTCTAATGGATATCTGCTCACACATTATGGGAATTCATCAGCGAGCATATATCCGCTGATTTGCTAAACCAGGAGACCAGAGCCTTGCAATCTCCCATCCCGCCCGAATTATTTCTCCTCCCACTCGCTGTAGTACCGCTGTTTCGGGCTCCGCGGCTTGTCCGGAATCGTGAGCTTGATAACGTCCTCCTTGACCAGCGGTGTCACGTACGTGGAAATCGCGTAGGACTGCGAATCCAGATTCAGAAACTCCGCTATCTCAGCACGTGTCCGCGGCTCTCTGCAGAATTCGGCTAGGCTGTATTCGTAGGAAATATGCGGGTCTTTCGACGAATTCTGGTAAACCGGCTTATCCGACGCATTCCCTGCAGATGACTTCATGGACGTGCCGTCGTATTGTGTGCCAGCATCCGCGATGTCGTCATTTGCGGATGTGTTTTCGGTCATCACACTTCTATCTCCGAACGAAGTTCCTGTCGCATTCTCTCGCACACCATATTCTCGCAACGGATTGTCTGTATACGTAAGTGCTTGCAGGGCTACCTTCGCTGCCGCCTCGGTCTTATAGAATACCACCGTGAAGCTTCCATCTTCATTGACAAATCTCGGCTCCGGCAGCCCCTGCTCCGCCAGTTCCCGCCGAATCGTCGGAATTCCGGAATAACGGTTCTCGGTGATTCGCATTGTCTCCAGCGCCGTCGCAAGCGCCGGATTCCGCGTGTCCGGACGTGTCTTGCCGAGCTGACTGAGCTGCGTCCTTCCGTAGAGCCCGCCCGGACTTCGAATCTCCATCCGGTCCTCATACATCTCAATCGTAATCGGCGTGCCCTCCGTGTACACGCTGTAGTCACGATGCACTAAGGCATTCAGCACCGCCTCGCGAACTGCCGGAATCGGATACTCCGGCTTATCCTCGCGCGCACCCGTGGTGCCGCTGACAATTGTCTTAATCTTCATATTCTTGTGGACGAAAGCAAGCGCATCCTCCAGCATCTCCGGAATCGTTCCATCCATTCGCCGATTGTCAATGAAACGCTCGTCCGATTCGCCGATCTCCCCCATCTTCGTCCCAGGAACGGAAACCGCCGTAATGCAGAACTGTGGGAAATACGCCTGCGGATACAGGCCGAACAACAGCTCGGCAGCCAGCGTCACCTCACGATTCCAGGTGATGCTCATCAGCTCATAGATATCCGAATCCTCCAGTTTCGCCAGGTGCGGCTTGTCCTTCCGAAGCCGAATCATATATTCATCCAGCGCAGGCTTATTCAGCGACATGAAAGACGCCCGCGGCACCGTCCGGATATCATCCTGATGTTTCTTGCGAAATGCCTCATAACGGTAAACCTCATATTCCGTCATCGGTTCATCGCTGTCTCCCACACGGGTATAGGACCCCTTGATGCGGCCTTTGCCTTGGTAAAAACAAGGTCTCTCCGCAATATCGATCCCGGGAATCTCTGCAGAAACAAAGAACTTCCCGCCCTTCTCTGTTGCTGTCAGAAGCGCCCGAACCGGTGGCTCCATCTGAAGGCATTGCTCGTTGATTCTTTTCTGCAAATCGTGCGCATCGTAGACGCCGGTCTCCTTGAATTTGCTGTCTTCGGATACACCGAAGACGATGATGCCACCGGTGTCCTGATTCGAGAAGCTGGACAGCGTATCGTACAGGCGTTTCGGGCATCCATATGTTGCGCTCTTTAGTTCGAGCGTCTGGGTCTCACACTTCGTTCTTTGAATTAAGTCCAGAAGGTCTTTGAGTTCGTCAGATGTCATTTGAGTTTCCTCTTTCGTAAATTTGAGTTATACGGCTCATTATTTGAGTTTCTCATCTTGATATTTGAGTTTTCCGTTTCTTGTTGGAGTAGTCTAGCATAGAATTTGAGTTATTGCAATAGAAAGTTAAATTATCGTTTGTTTTTAAAACATGATTGCATCTCTAATCTCCTGGTAATTCCAATAAATTTTCTGATCTAACCCAAAATAACAGCCCTTCACATGATTACCGGTATCACGAAGAATTTCTGGGCATTTTTCTTTTTTCACGCTACACGAATTGTAAATTACCACTATTTTCAAATCATCATTTTTTGCTTTTTCGCATTCATACTCTATGTAACTGCGATAATCAACGTTATACCCTCTTACACAACGTTGATTCCAACTATTATAGCTATCGCAGTATTGGCAACCGCCCTTAGTGAGGTTCCTTGTTTGTTCTCCAACAATTAAAACAAATGTCTTGGATGAATTAAGTCTATCTGTCAACGAACTTTTAATTGTGCAATATCGACTGGTATCTCTAGATTGGACTAATTCATGTGCATCAGCAAAATTTAATGACCAGTAATTGCTACTATTCCATAAATATAATTGATTAATCAAGTCCCTATCTCCGCTCCAATCCCCAGCGATATAAGTTTTTGTTCTATACATCACGCTTTTTCTCCAATCTTCGTAATACGTCAATTTCTTCGCTATCTTCCGGTCTAATCACCACAATAACTTGCCCTTGAATCAGGTCGGCGTGTGTCATAAAGCTCTTTCTTAAAAGAGCGAACGCTAGTTCAATAGATAAACCTGTTCTGGATCTTCCCGTTCCCAATAATGGCAGATATAAATTGTATCCCTGACCCACAGCATTGTACCTTTCTAAGAGAGCTTCAACCGCTATGTCTATATTAGAGGCAGTGCTATGTGCAACGTTATGTTCATCAAAATCCGAAATCGCTAGCAGAAAATAACTGGCGTTTTTTTCTTCAACAATCGCAACAGAACCTATTGGATATATTTTTTGTCTTCCCTTTGAATTTCTCGCATGTCCCACACTTGAAATCCCTTGTCTTTGCAAGCTTGTACTAATTCTCTCATAAATCTCATCCTCACACACGCCGCTCTTCTGCATGCGTATTAGCCATTGCCCATGAATTGTTGTTTCTGAGACCAACGGGAATAATTCTTCTTCAAGTTTTCTTGTTACATGCGTATCAAACGCCGTATTAACCGGTATGACTACAATATTCCTTGTATTTTTTCGGTTACCAAATCCGTATTTAAACAAATCACCTGTAATAACTTCAACATAATTCCTGCCATTCTTCCAGATAACGTTACTTCGTTTTTCATTCTTATTCGATTCAGCTATTGAGATAAGTAATAGCTTTACCAATAAACTTTCTAACGACACATTTCCTATCTTATCTTTGTCTGCTTTTGAGATATTTTCGTCTTGATTCAGCAATTCATGCAATCGTATCTTCAATTTTTCTTTATGGTTTGAATTCAGGTAATCAGAGACAAAGTTTTCCATGTCGCCAATCATTTTTTCCTCAAGATTTATCATCGGCAAGACTTCACGTAATGATTTAGGAACATCGTCAATACCGTTCATCAGGTCGCTAGTTCTCGTTTTGTTAAGATAAAATTTACCACCTATCTTATTATGGATATGACCGACCGCAACGACTGGGTCTAAAAATGCATTCAAAAAATCCTCCTCCGATATGTTCGGATTTTTCGCATATTTCTTTATTTCTCTTGTTAACATTGATAATTTAGGCATTTATTTTCCTCCCTTCCTTAAATAGAGTAACCGCAGCATAACTCTGGGGGAACGATTTTACCTGAAAAAAAAGTTACATTTATGGTACAGAACAGAGCCAGTTGTTTCAAGGCGCCAGAACCAGCTAGCTACTGAATCTGAATAATCTATAAAAGGGGGACAAAGAATTGAACCATTTATATAAAAAAGCTAAAATAAATTCAAACAGGCCAGGATTACAGGATATTTGGAACGCCAACATGTTAATTGGCGCTCAATATTCCGCTAACGATTTTCCGCTCTGTCCAACAACGGCTACAGAGATCCCCAAGCAACTTATCTCCTATTCAGAAGCTAAAACACTTCACAATAAAGAAATGAAGACTGGCAATATATCCTATTACCATGATGCCTTCATTCATTTCTACATTGATGATCAAAAGTTCGATGGAAAGAGAAACAGCATCTGGTTATATCCTGATAAGGCTCTGGATATTATCCAGCATTTTGCAGGTATCATTGCCCCAGATTTTTCAACATATGCTGATTTCCCCGACCCAATCAAAAGAATGAATTTCTACAAAATGAATAGCTTCGGCTATTGGATAGGCTCACTGGGTATTCCAGTAGTCAGTAATGTACGTTGGGGCACAGAAGAAACCTGGACTTACTGTTTTGATAGCAATCCTCGCAATAGCATGGTAGCTATCGGAACCGTTGCAAGCCGTATTCACCAATTGAAAAACAGACCTCTATTTGAGAACGGGCTCTTTCATATGGTCGAAACTTTGCAACCGCACACAATTATAATTTACGGTTCATCGAACTACGAATGTTTCAATCGTCTCCGGAAAGCCGGAATCAAAATTGTTTCCTTTCCAAGCCAGACCAGTCAGGCTTTTGCCGGGAGGAAATGATTATGAGCAAGGTAGCAAGCGGTCTTTTCGATGGCACTTCAGGATTCGACCCCCACATACACCGTACGGATATCCAAGCATTTATGTATATATCTGTGCGTGAATGGGCAATACAACAATTCAACGAGCTTACTGGCAAAGCAAGGAAGAATTTCAATACTGCCTGTGTTGCATTTGACCAAGCAACTCATAAATTTTATTATGGTCGAAACGCAGGGTATCGAGAAGATGGGTATGTACGCAATCCGTTTCTCTTTGGGGACTCCACTCATACTGGCATTCTTCCAAAACATTCTTTAAATAAATATCCTGTAGGAAATTGTGCAGAGGTAGATGCCATAAACCGTGCATTAAACGATGGTGCTAAGCTTGAGAATCTACACATCACAACAATACATACAACAAAAAAACAGTTCGGAAAATATAAAGCAGCATGCGAAAATTGCACTTATGCATTTCGGGGAAAAATCTCTGAAAATTATTCCGGCTGGGGAAATGGAGGCAAACAATGATGGACACACGCTTTAATGCTATTTCAATGAATGGTCGCATGGCCTACGTAATCATGTGTGTTGAGAAGTATCTCACATCAGCTTATCCAAATAGAGATTGGACTTTATTGGCTGAAAAACTCTGGGCAGCCACTTCTACGAACTGGAGTGATTGGCCAGAAATGTATAGCAATTATATTCCAGATGTATTGTTTCAATACGATAGCTATGACAAGGAACTTTCTTCTGGCATGACGCTCTCTGAATACACCGAGATAGAAAATCTATACCACGGAATCACAGAAGGCCGAGAAGATGATTCTGAAGATTCAGTTAACTTCATATTAAACAAACCTTTTGAAATGGCGTCAGTGTATGAAGGAACCATCATCGGCGATGGTTCTGAATCCCTAGGAATAATTAGTGAAACCGAATCTATTCTTCTCAAGCACAACATCTCCCTCCCTGATTATCATTCTGTTGCATTTTCAAAATTCACCGAACGTAATGGTTGGGGCAATGATTTTGATGGGCGAAAACTTTCAATCATACTAAATTGAAGTCAGTTAACTACCTGCATCAACTAGTCAAAGCCCTAACTTCGATTTGCATTATACAATATATACCGTCTTGCCTCAACACATAGCCGCTATATATTGTGTCAATTATGAGGATTATTTGTTGTGCTTTTTCAATGTCAGACATTCAGATATAATGATAGTAACATAGAGAAAGGAGGTATCACCATGGACACGCTGGCTCCAGATGAAATCAAAATTATCGTGAAAGAACTGCTGAAGCGCTACCATGCGGAGTATGCACTGCTCTTCGGTTCCTATGCGCGCGGTGAAGCCTCGCCTAAGTCAGACATCGATATCATCGTAATTGGAGGAAAAGACTTCATTCCTCACGATATCTTTGCGCCGGCAGAGGATCTGCGTGAAATGAGTGGTCGTAATGCTGATGTATTTGAAATACGGGAGGTCAATACGGGAACTCCTTTCTACGAATCTGTGATGAAGAAAGGAATTCGTATCGCATGAAGAAAACTTTGGATACTCATATAAAACCCTGCAATCTCAGCGATTGCAGGGCTTCTAAATGTGCCATTATTCTTATTTCCACCAGAGGGTATAGCCTCAGAAATCGCTACCAGTATACAAGCCGACCACGTCCAAGTCCTCCGCCGTAAGTGTCGTCAGTTCCTCGCTGGTAATCTCTGCGCCCGATTCGGCTCGCTCTGTGATTAACGCATCCAGACGATTGGCCTGCTTCCGGTAGGCCTTCTCGAAGAGATTTCTCATCTCACGTCCATTGGCGAAATTCTCCGGTTTGTTTGCACACAGCGCCTGCAAATATTCGTCCACGAACTGCGAGGCGTCATCCGACAGCATCTGCCCCTGGGACTCACACATGGAATCAAAGATAGAGCGGAGTTCTTCTGCATTATAGTCGTCAAAAGTAATTTTCTGATTGAATCGGGATTCCAATCCCGGATTGGAATTCAGGAAATCCGCCATTGGCTTCGGGTAGCCCGCAACAATGACGACGAACTGATTCCGTTTGTCCTCCATCTCTTTAAGCAGGGTATCGATAGCTTCCTGTCCGAAGTCATTCCCCTCCTTGTTCAGCGTATACGCCTCGTCGATGAAAAGAACGCCACCCATGGCTTCATCGATTTTCTCCTGCGTCTTCTGTGCCGTCTGACCGACATAACCGGCAACCAGATTCGTACGGCTCACTTCCACCAGATGCCCCTTCTCTAAGACACCCAGTTGTTTATATATCTTGGAAACCAATCTGGCCACGGTGGTTTTACCCGTCCCCGGATTTCCCAGAAATACCAGGTGTTTCGAGACATCCGCAGTCGGAATATTCCGTTCCTTCCGGATGTTATTAATGCGGATGAGATTCATCAGATCCGAGATTTCTTTCTTCACGCCGGCAAGGCCAGTAAGGCTATTCAGCTTCTCCATCAATTCTTCCAGGGTTTCCTCCGGTTCTACGGATTCCGCCTGGTTATCTGATTCTGTAGTCGCTTCCGCGCTTCCCGATTTCGATATCTTCGAGCTGTCTGCTGCCGAATTGCTTGCAGAAGAAATATGGATTATTTTCCCATTCTCCGAATCGGATTCCGAGCTTTTCCTGCTCTGATTCCTCGTGGCACTCGGCATCTCCTCTTTCAGACTTTCTGTAGCGTAACAACTCATCGTCTGGATATACTCCGTCAGGCGCTGAATGTCAATCTTGCTCTTATCGTATTTGCTGAAACAATAGGACTTCCCCATTTCTTCCAAGAGCGAAATATATTGCTTCGATAAGCTACTACGCCCAATAGGGAGATTGCGCTTATCAGCATTCACTAGGAGGCGCAACGTCTCCGGGATTGCCGAAAGATGCCCGTTATCCGTGGACTCGACCTTCGCCTTCTGATTCGAGGATGTTGTTCGTTCTACCAACTCTACCTGATTCACCGGTTTCGCCAGATTAGCCAGATTGCCGAAATCCATCTTCTTCAGCGATTCCGACAGATCCGTCGGCAGATACATTTCGCAGAACCAAGAAGTTCGCTGAACGGCATCGTCTTTGGAGATGAACCGAATGAAATCCGTGAGGTCGGAAACCAAGGCTTGGCAAACTTGCTTTTGGCCGTCGTCAGAAGATGTAGGCGCCAGCGAGCGTGTAGCAAGGAGCAGGGAGTCCAATTGGCTTTTCACTTCGAGATCCATGATATTGCCCCCTGTTACGCCGTCGCAACCGCCTTAAGCAACTCGTCGCGTGCGGCCTGCATCTCCGGGTCGTCATTGCCATCGAAGGCTTCCCGGACACTCTCCTCCAGCTCGGTTCGAATCTGCTGATCAATCGCCGTCTTCACCGCCGTCAGCTCATCCGGGCTGTCCATCGCCGCAATCAGCTCCTGGTTGCTCCGCAGGTTCTGCTTCATGTCAGCCGCCTGCTCCTCCAGCGCCAGGTAGAACACATCCACACCCTTCGTGTCGAGGTCAGTCTCGAAGACCGCATAATCCTGCAGGAATTTCTCGAACCACGGCGACGCGAGCTCGTCGAAGACACTCTCCCACTTGATGTGCGAGCTGTGCCATACATCCTGACCCTGAAGGGCCTCGCGGTTGTTGAAGTAATAGGTCTCGTCGAAGAACATCAGCGTCTGCGTGTACATGGAGAGGAGGCTAAAAATAGCTTCAATCGTTGCTCTATGGTCGCCCGAGATGTCCTTCCTGAGAACGTCCAGCAGCAGCTGCAGCATGTTGTACTCCTGATCCACCAGCAAGCGCATGGCTTCTTCCGAGTACGGTTTCTGTTTCCTGCGGCAGTCCAGCATATCGCTATAGTCCGCGACAATCTTACGGAATTCATATTCGGTCCAGACGCCGGCCTGCTTCTGCATCTGTTTCTGCAGGCGGCTGAGCTGCTGGCCAATCTCCTCGCTGATTTCGTTCAGCTTCTTGTACATGATGGCGAAGCCTACGCAGGTTGCGCAGAGGTTCAGGCCATTCATGACGAGGCCCAGATTCTGGAGCTTGAGGATTTTGCCTGCCTGGGCGAGGTTCTGGTTGAGCAGATCCGTCTGGGCGAGGGCTTCTTGTACCTGTTCTTTAAAGTCACCGATGGAGACGTTAATAAATTCTTGATATGCCCCTTTTTTCTTCCCATCTTTGTAACGTGTAACAATCTCAATTACACCTTTGTCGTTCTGGTATTTTTCTAATTCTTCCAGCACCTTGGCAATTACATCTTTCGCCACAGCTCTACTCCTCCACTCTATCTTCCACAATCTTGTACAACATGATAATCGCGATAATCATTGAGTTGGCATCGATGCCATACCAGTCATCCAAGTCGAATACCGGACGGGAGATACCAAGCATTCCTTCGGTCTGTTCTTTCCTAAGCATTTCTATCAGCTCTGCCGGATGAACAGCCTTCACGGAGTAATCGAAATCCAGGATTTTGTGAGCTTTCCCCTTTCTTGCTTCGGCATAGAGACAGAACATAATTCGCGAGAAGCTGAGAACATCTTCCGTCGATAGCTCTTTCTTTCCCTTAATTGCCGTCGCCTTCAGATAATATTTGTACGCACGGGAAATCTCCCCTTCATCCTTATCGTTCTCGCCGGGGATTCTTTGCGTAACATAGCCACTTAGAATGAGCGAAATCTTATCCGCAAAATCCATCAGTTGCTGGCCGAATGTCTGGCCCGTCTTCTGTACCGTCTTGTCGAAGTGGTCATATATCTTCTCGGCCATAACCTCCGGGGTAACAGCTTCGTCCTCCATAAAACGGACATTGATGCAGCCCTCCAACAGCGCATCTCGAAGATTTGCAAAATTCTCCGGGCCAAGCGTCAATACCGTCTCCTCCAGGAACGTCTGTCTTCTGGTCTTAATTTTTTTCTTCGGTCTCACTTTCTTTACCGCTCCTACAGCAGCTTCCAGCTTCTCCTGTGCTTTAACGCCGGCATCCGCAGCTACCTTCTTAACATCTTTATCCATCACCATACCAAGCAGCAATTGCTCTCCCCTTTCCTCATTATCCTCAATTAATTCTTGCCTACGCCCGATCCTCCGCAATCTTATACAGCGAGATTGCCGCGATAATCATCGTGCTGATGTCCTGCGTGCAAGTGCCTTCGAGGTTGAAGACCTTGCGCTTCATGCCGAGCATGCCCTCGACGGTCTCCTTCTTCATGGCATCCAGGATTTTGGCCGGGTCGATGACGTCCACGGAGTAATCGAAGTCCTGAATCTTGTTGAGGCGGTCCCGCAGCGTTGCCTCGTAGAGACAGAACATCAGGCGCGAGAACTCGAGAATATCATTCGTGGACGCGGAGCGGCTCTCCTTAATCTCCTGGGCCTTCTCGTAGAAGCGGCGTGCCCGCGGCGCTTCCTCCTGGGTACCATCCTCCAGCTCTTTCGCCTGCTCGATGTGCATGTCTACCAGGTCAGACACACTCTTGATGTACTGGAACACCTGCTTGTCGAACGGCGCGCCCGTCACGGCAAGCGTATTGTAGAAATAATCATACAGCTTCTCCGCCAGCACTTCCGGTGTGATATCGTCCTTCGGAATGAACCAGAATCGGAGACAGTCTTCGAACAACGTATCGCGAAGCTTCTCGAAATTCTCCGGGCTCAGCGTCAGCACGGTATCCTTGATGAAAGCCAGCTCGCTGGCTTTGAAGTTCTGCTCCTTAGACGCTTCCGAGGCAGCACGCTTCAAGCTCCGCGCTCCGGATCCCATCGCTTTCATGGCAGCACCCATGAAACGCGAACCGGCGCCCGGTTCGGATGACTCATCCGCAGAATCCTCGGCTACATCTTCGTCAGCATCTTCGTCTTCCGCATCGGCGTCCTCAGCAGCTTCACCGGCTTCTTCATCCTCTGCAGCGGCGTCATTTGCTTCTTCTCCGCATTCGCACTCCGCATTCTCCGCCGCAGCTTCCGCGCCATCAACAGCCGCTTCCGCACCTTCGGCTACCGCTTCCTCTGCAGCTTCAGCGCCTTCCACATCGAATGCGACGTCCTTCACTTCCTCTTCAGCATTGGCCAACATTTCGTCTTTCCTGTCTTCCATCGCGTACCCTCGGGCAAGTCTGCCCTCTCCTTTCTTATTTTTAGCAAAAATACCTACATCGAATTAACCTCTTATATATTTCTGATTCCGGCTATGTGGCTTGTCCGGAATTGTCATCTTGCAGTGTTGACTTACAATCTCAGACTATTCTCATCTAAGAGAAAATTGCGCAAGCCAATGGTAGCGATTCCATTTTCGTCGCGTCGAACCTTGATATTGTCTCCCACGACGATAATCTTTCTGAACGAGTCCGGAATGCGCAGAAGACCTCGTTGCTCCTGATCAATCTTATCCTGTGTTGGAAGTGCATAAGCGGACTGAATGTAATATTTTTCGCTCCCACAGGTGGCGACAAAATCCACTTCCAGCTGTTTCTTCCCGCGTTTGCCTTCAGCTGTGGTTTCATAATATTCCACCATGCCGATATCCACGTGATACCCGCGCACACGCAGCTCGTTATAGATGATGTTCTCCATAATGTGCGTCGGCTCAATCTGTCGGAATCCAAGCCGTGCATTCCGCAGCCCGATATCTTCAAAGTAATACTTTGACAGTGCACCGATATACTTCTTTCCTTTAATGTCATACCGAGCGGCTTTGCTGATCAGGAAGGAATCAATCAGATAATCAATATAATTCTTGATTGTCTTGTCGCTGAGCGCTTTTCCTTTCATACTCTTGAATGTGCGAACCAGTTTATTTTGATTCGTATAACTCCCGACAGCAGACGCAAGGATATCCACCAGCTCATCCAGCTCAGCCTTATTACGCACGTTGTGGCGCTCCACGATATCCGAAAGATAGACCTTTTGGAATAGCGAATTCAGGTAACCCGCCTTATCCTCCGGCGCTTCCATGGTCAGAATTAACGGAAGACCGCCGTAGACGAAATAATCATCCCAGGCCTCGTCCGGCGTTCCCGGATAGGCAGAACAATATTCCGCAAAGGAAAGCGGGTAAACATGGATTTCATCGCCCCGTCCGCGAAACTGCGTGATTACATCGGAGGAAAGGAACTTCGAGTTGCTACCCGTTACATAAACATCCGCATTGCGAATGTGCAGGAGGCTGTTCAGCACATCCTCGAATTCATTCAGATACTGCACCTCGTCGAGGATAATGTAATAATCGCCTTTATCCTGAATCCTGTTTTTGATAAACTCCAGCATTGCATCCGGATCGCGTAACGCCTTGTTGCTGCGGTCATCCAGCGCAACTTCAATGATATGGTCTTCTGCTATGCCGCTCTCCAGCAGATAGTCATGAAACAGCTGAAAGAGGAGATAGGACTTTCCGCATCTTCTTATACCGGTCACTACCTTTATGAGGCCGTTCTTCTGTTTGCGGATTAGCTTGTTCAGATAGAGATCTCTTTTAATTTCCATATACACCATCCATTCCGAAAATCGGTGCACACGCGCCCAACTTCGGAATATATTATATCCTATTCTCAGCCGGTCAATCAAGATTTGCAGATAAAGATATTCCGGGCGTTCTCTATTTCTCTTGGCGCCTCACTCAAGCGACGCAAACATCTCCCCGCTGACATCTGTGATATCCGCCATCGGTAGCACCGTGCCGTCCTCCAGCACGATGCGCCGCCGGTATTCGTCGAGCTTCTTCACCCGGCCGCTCACCGTCCGGTAGGCCCCGCCGGTTTTGCGTTCATCGGGCTGGAAGTAGCCAAAAATAACCTCCGGCGCCCCCTCCGGGGGCGACCGGAGGTATTCTCTGAGCACCTGATATTTCCGATTCAGCGCAGCGAGCTCTCCCTCCGACAATTCGATTCGGTCATCTGTCCAGCGGCCGGTCTCTTCCACCGCGTCATCGTAGCCGGTCAGCGCGGCGAATGGCGCGAACTGCGCCGCCCGGTCCGACATCGGCATCTGCGGCCGCGTCTTGGAGACGTGGTGCGGAAGTCCCATGATCTCGTCGTATTTACTTTTCACGCGAAATCACCTCCTTCGCGTTGTCTCGAAAACTATATATTTTACGGGACACAAATCATGGTAATGACCAACGGTAAGGACTGAGATTACGCTCTAATATATCTCGTCGCCCGTCCTGCGCCGATTCGCTTCACCGAACCGGTCTTAACCATTGCACCGAGGACAGCCTCGACAGTCGTAGGGCTGATGTCGGGGAGAATCCTGCAAATTTCTGCTTTGGATAGCGGGGCCAAGCTGTTCAGAACGGTTGCCTCCACACGGACCTTCTTCGTGATCTTCTTGCCATGTACCACTGCAAACCGCTTATCCAGTTCCTTATAGCACATATAGAGGGTGGAGAGGAAGTTCTCAATAAATGGGAAATAAGAGTTCTCATTCGTTTCCCATCCTTCCGAGGACTGCCGCAGAGCCTCGTAATAATATGCCTTATAGTTGTTGATTTGCTCCTCAAAGGACATATATTTACCGGCGTCAAAGCCGTTTTTGTACAACAGCAACAACGAGAGCAGGCGGGACATTCTGCCGTTGCCATCCCGGAACGGGTGGATGCAGAGAAAATCCAGAATAACGCAAGGAATCAAGAGAAGCTGATTGATATTCGCATCACTTCTGGCATCCAGATAGGCAAGTTCCAACTGCTCCATTGCATCCGGGGTTTCGCTTGCAGGCATAGGGCGGAAACGAACACGACGATTTCCGTCTGCGTCAATTTCCAGAATCACATTGTCGTCCGTCTTGTACTGCCCGCCGTACTCGTAGCCCGCAAAGCTCATCATCATTTCGTGCAACCGCAGAATATCGCTCTGCCGGAAGTCCATATGTTCATAGCCCAAATGAATCTCATTCAGTGCATCTCTGTACCCAGCGATTTCCGCCTCGTTGTGGTTCAGCGGGGCGCTGTTCTGATTGACAATGGCTGCGATACGCTCATCGCTGGTCACAATGCCCTCAATGGCATTGGAACTCTTGATGGACTGCACCTTTGCGACAGCTTCCAGCGCCGTAAAAATCTGCGTATATTCGTCTTTGCGCACACCAGCCATCGTTTTGAGCGCCGCAATATTGGAAGTGAGGTTCACAAGGTTTGCAGGCAGCAAACCGTTATTCAGAAATGTGTAATCGAATTTTCTCATACGGCACCATCCTTTCTGCACATAATTATAGCAAATTATGTGCAGAAAAATAAGTCGTTATTCGAATTATCTGCACATACTTCTTAAAAAAATATGCAGATAAAGTATCCGAATAGGCAGTAATAGGAGAAAACGGCACGAGGGTTTCCGTGCCGTCTGCATCAAATTGCTTTGATTTGTTCTGTCAAATGTTCCGCCAGAGCCACTACCCCAGATATTTCTCCATGCACACCAGCTGCACATCCGGGATGCCGTTGAAGACGCACCCCACAACGCCTTCTTCCTTGTATCCCAGCTTCTGATACAAGTGCCGCGCCCTGGTGTTCCGCACGTTCGTGTCTATGCGAAGCTCCATGCAGCCGTGCTCCCTGGCGTACTCCTCGTAGAATGCCACGAAGGCTTTGCCGTATCCATTCCCGGCTTCTGCCAGATCCACAGCAAGCGCATGAAGCACCATGACCTCGCTATCCGATGCTAGGTGTTTCCACGGCACCTGCTCATATACATCCACCTGAATCTGATTGATCACCGCTACCGCCACGAGCTTTCCGTCATCTTCCATGACGAACAGATCCTGCCGATCCAGCGCATCCTCTGCCGTCTTCCGGGTCGGATACACATTCCGAATCCAGCCCACTGTCGTCAGACCCTGTTCCTCGCCATCGTGAACGCTCTCGTAAATCTGCTCTATTCTGTCTAAGTCTGCCTGTGTTGCCTGTCGTACTGTCATATTGTTGTGTCTCCTTGTCACACGGTGAAGTGTATTTCTTCCAACAATTCATATTCTTCGGGTTTCTCGTCAGAAATTCCAATAATATCTCCAACCCAGTCCCCTGTTTCGATGATTCTGCCAAATGCCATGAGCGACAGGAGTGGATCTGTATCATCATATATATAGCCGGTATCACCAATCATTTTAGTTTCTTCGAACGTGTAATACACCCGCTTTGTATGGTTAATGGTATAGCGAAAATCTCTACCTTTTCTCAGGAAAAGGCCTTCGAAAGGTCTTTCGATGTTAATTCCATACTCATTTCTTTCGTGAAACTCATTTTTCCTAACGCTCTCCAGATAGAATCCGATTTCCTCTCGAACCACTGTTTCCGCAGTTTTGAAGAGGCATGATATATCTCGATATGTTTCACATACCGTATCAAATCCGTCTCCCGGACATTCCTCTTCGACAGTTTGTGCATACAGAAGCTGAAGGGCGTCGTTATTCGACGCATCCGGTATCAATTTCTCATCCCCCATCCAGAAAATATGGTCTCCAGACCATTCTCTTGATATCATTTCACGGAGCGCACAGAGTACTTCATTTCCTCTTCCGGAGGACTCCCGCCGTTTGCTGCCATAATCAAAGTCGTTAGGACAAAGATACTCTTTTTTATCAACATTTACCCAGCGATAATATTCTCCCATAAGTATTGATTCTCCTTCCTAACTCCTCGTATAAGTAGCTTCTTTATATTCCGCTCAGCTCATCCCAGAGCGCAGTCCTTCTCGGATACGTCTGCCGATATTTCTCTGCCAGCTCCTGAGCCACAGCCATCCCGTCCTCAGAACTTCAGCCGCATCTGATGCCATACGACATTTCCATGCGTCGACTTATCGGACACGCCCTCATCCACGAATCCGAATTTCGCATAATACGGAATCAGCTTCTCCTTGCAGGTCAGCACGAGCCCCTTGCGCCCTTGCTTCCGCGCATCCCCGCACAAAGCCCATATCTAATTTTCGCCAATTCCTTTATTTCCAACGCTTACAGCAAAATTAGACAAGCCAGATTCCGCCAATTTCCGCCCATCTAATTTATTCCGCTGTCTCAGCAATCGTCTCCGCAGACGTTTCAGCAGACAATGCCTCAGCAGGCAGCGTCCCAGCCTCCAGCGCCTCCGTATACTCCGCCTGCTTCCCGGCCCGGCGAACGTGCACAATCGCCACAAGCAGCGTCACCACCGCTACCGCCGCCAGCGCCAGCGATACCACGCCGAAACTCTCGCTAATCGCCCCCAGCTCCTCGCTCAGGCAGCAGTCGTACGCCCCATGCAGCAGGAACGGCACCAGAATCCCGAGGCACGTATACTTCTTCCGCCCCGTCTTCATCCCTTTGCCGACGAAATACCCCATGATGAATCCATACCCGCAGTGCATGGCGGTGAAGCCCCGCACCAGCATCATCCCGGCATTCGCCCCAATCGCGTAGGCAACCGACTCCGTCAGCTCGAACCCGATTCCGACAATCATCATCATCGTGGTCACATCCAGCCACGAATACGGATACGGATGCTTCTTCAGCAGCCCCCGCATCACCCGGTACTTCACCAGCTCCTCCGCCAGCGCCAGCACGATGAAATTATAATAGACCGCCCGGGCCACCGCCCCGACGCCCAGCATCCGCAGCACCAGCGCGCCCCCATACAGCACGCCCGACACCACCAACACCAGCGCCGCACACAGGACAGCCCCGCGCCCCAGCGCTCGATTGCAAATCTCCCGGTATAATCCATCCCCAGCCTTGCGCTTCTTCAGCCACAGGAACACCAGCACCGCCGGCGCCAGACTCGCCGCGAAAATCAATATCATCAGCATCCTCTACTCTCCTTCTTCTCTATCCTTATATCTAACCTTGCGTCACCGTATCCCGGCCCGGCATCTTCGTATCCGCCTTGCCGTACCTCGGAATGGACGGTTACCGTGTCGATAATGGTTAGCCAGCACTTCTCATCAAACCCGATGAGGGCAACTTAGGGAAATGGTTGACTATATTATATAGAACGACTCCGATGAAAACGACAGTGGTATGTCGTTTTCATCGGATCAAATATCAGCAGTAGCGTTCTCTACTCTCCTTCTTCCTCAAACTTTTATCTTTGCCTTGCCTTCCCCCGGCCAAAAATAAATTGCTTCCTGCCGGGACTTCCGGCGGGGGCAGATTATTTCTCGATGTCTACATCCTCAAAATCCACGTCAATGCAGTCGTCATCCTGGGCATCAGAAGTAAATCCGCTGCCAAAATCACCTTCAAAGAACATTTTATATGCTCTGTTTGCAATTGCCCTCGTCTCCGCGAAATCAAAGCCGCCACTAATAGCACCGCCTACCACCGGCACCATTTTACCAAGATTGATGATCCCCTTCTGTCCAAATTTAGTTATGAAGCGAAAACCAACTGCCTGATTGATTTTGACACATACTGCTCCCGGGATTTTCTGAATCATGCTAGTTGTAAGCTTCTGTCCAGCCGCCACTCCTGCTTTCTTGACAACGCCATTTACGGACACTCCTGCCAAGCAAGCATACGAAAGCGTCTGGACATGGTCACTCTTCAGATCCAATCCAACCATATACGCCATTGCCGCTATCATTCTCATTTGAACATACAGCACGCTACTAATATTGGCCGGAATGGCAACCGGCAGGGTAATTGCTCCCCCAAGGCCAGTAATGAATCCAGATGTTGTGCATTTCGTAATCTGATTCTTCAGCATCTGCTTGGCAGCCTCCTCCGGAGTACTGTACTTCTGAAGATATTCTTCTGCCAATTCATCAATTGATGGACTTACATGGGGAATTCCAGAAACAGCCTTCTGATAGCACGAATTCAAGATAGCCTGCATCTGTTCCTGTGTCAGCAATTCTTTCTTTTCTTTCTTCACGTTTTCCTTGTTCATTGATAATTTCTCCCTTAAAGTTAACATGATTATTGTTGTTCTAACGTTCCTTGTAACCTACGATCCCATCATCCCAGGGATATAATCTGATTGAGATTATAATGGGGAATCGGCTTATTCCTCCGCCACCAGCTTCTGGTACAACTTCATCAGCTCTGCCACGCAATCCGCTTCGGACATCTTCGTGCTGAAACCGTAGGCTGCCATAACGGCCTTGTCATTTGCCGCATGCGCACGTCGAAGTTCCACCGGCATCGTCAGCGGGTCGTACAGGTCCGCGAGGCTACTGTCCGGATACTGCGCCCGTGCATCGAGGATTCCCTGCGCTGTCTGTTCAATGCGAGCCTTCTGCTCGTCGGTCAGGGTCGGCCATGGGAAGTTGTTGTAGACGATTCCTGCGGAATATCTATAGCTTGGGCCAAAATAGCCGCATACAGTTCGCATCCATGCCATATGAACGTTGGATGTGAGAATGCCAAAATGATAATGAGTGCTATTTGGAATAAGAAACACCAAATCACTACACATATTATCGGGTGTCATTAAACCAATAGGAACATAACGTCTATTCCTAGAAGAAACTTTTGGAATAACGATATAGGTTTCTTCTGGCATATTCTCCACATGGAAATGCGTTGGATTATCCGCGAGCTTAACAGTTCCCGCGCTCGAACTGGCAAGTCTATATTCCCGCACTTTGGTTATCCGTTCCATGCAACGGGGCATTCTCCGTAATTCTGCAGGAGAACAATCTCCCAGCCATAAGCAATACCGAGGACAGCGATTTATGAATTCCCTTGATCCATACCATGGATGGAAGTATTTTTCTGACAAAGGTTCGCTTTTGATGAATTTCTCCATCTCATCTTTTTCAAACAGGTAAAATCCGCCATCGATAGGTTTATTTCCTATTCCAATCTTCGGCACGTCACATAACGGTTTCGAATGTTTTTTTACAATAATGTCAGGTGCATCAATAAGATATGGGTTTATATTGTTTGCAAGGCTAACAGAATCAACCTCGTAGATGTATTTTTTACTTTTTTCAAAGTACGAGAACCCAACTATGACAACAAAAACGACTGCGGTATCAGAGGCTTCTGACATCCACTTAAATGATTTCCAAGCAAAATTAATATGCATTCCCATATTTAGCATTTTGTTCCATAGTGGTTCGACCTGTTGCCCTTGGCAAATTGAGTCGGTTGATACAAAAGCTACTTGTACATTGGTTCCTTTGATATAATTTGCTGCTTTTACATACCAGCAGGTAACATAATCTAATTCCCCACCTTCCTTACCAAATAGATTAAATCTGTCTGCCTTCTGGTCCTCAGTCATAATGCTCGTAGATGAGCCTTCGCAACTTGCAATCCTCCCACGATTTGCGACAAACGGCGGATTTCCCATAATATAGTCCAGCTTCTCCGCTGGCACCACATCATCCCAGTCGATGCGGAGGGCGTTGGCCTCCGTGATGTTCACGTAGGTTTTGAGCGGGAGGAAGTCGTCGTCGAAGCCGAAGAGGATGTCCTTGGTCTCCTCCAGCATCTGGGACTCCGCAATCCACAGGGCGGTCTTGCCGACCGTCACCGCGAAATCGTTGATTTCGATGCCGTAGAACTGCTGGATGGACACCTTGATCGGGTTATGGACGTCGCCCATGGTAATCTGGTCCTTCGTCTTCTCGCGGATAACCTCGTTCTCGAGGCGCCGCAGCGAGAGGTACGTCTCCGTCAGGAAATTGCCGCTGCCGCACGCCGGATCCAGGAACGTCAGCGAGGCGAGCTTGTCCTGGAAGTCGGACAAGTGGGACATCTTCGTTCTCCATGTTTTTACCTGCTTAATTTCCTCGAACTCCCGGTTCAGGTCGTCCATGAAGAGCGGGTCAATCACCTTGTGAATGTTCTCGATGGAGGTGTAGTGCATGCCACCGGAGCGCCGAGTCTCTGGGTTCAACGTGCTCTCGAACACCGCACCGAAAATCGTCGGCGAGATGTCGCGCCAATCGAAATCCTCGGAGGCTTTGGTGAGGAGCAGCGTCTTGATTTCCGGGGTAAAAGGAGGTATCTCGATGCTTTCATCCGCGAACAGGCCGCCATTGACGTACGGAAACTGGGCCAGGTCGTCCTCGAGGTACTCGTCACGTTCCGGGATTGGGGTGTCCAGGACTTTGAAGAGCTCGATGAGGGCGCGGCGGCAGTCGCGGACGTCATAGCTCTCCAGGTAGTCGTGGAAGATGTCGCGGCGGCCGAAGATGCCGGCATCCTCCGCGTAGAGGCAGAAGACCAGGCGGACGCACAGGGCGTTGAGGCTCTTCAGCTTGTGCTCACGCTTCGCGCGCTGCTCGGCGGTCTCGTCCTTCTCCTTGATGTCCGGGATGCGGTACTGCTCTAAGAATGCGTCATAAATCAGGCCGACGAGCTCACCGGCCTGAATGGATATTTCCATCTCCTGCGAGATTTTCTTCACGTCTTTCTTCACGAGGAAGCTGAGGAGCGGGTATTTGCCGTGCATCTCATCGAGAGCGACCTTGGTCGGCTCCGGGCGCTTCTGGTTCATGTCGTAGATCCAGATTTCGGCGAAGTTGCAGGTGACAATCCAGCGGGCCCGCTCATCGAAGATGAGCTTGCTGTTGTAGCGCTCGGCCTGCTCGAACGGCGTCAGCTCGACGTCGCCGGAGTTGTGAATCTTCTGGTCCAGGCGGATGCCCAGGCTCTTCTGCTCAATCAGGGTGCGGGTCTCCGGGATGTACATGTCGATGCGCTTGGTGTTGCCGTCGACGACGACTTTCTTCTCGAAGTTCACGCGCTCGGTGACGTTGTCCATGCCGAGGACGTTGGTCAGAAGGTCAATCCAGTAGGATCTGCCGTCTTCGTCTTCTCTGCCCCGGCCTCTCCATCGGTTGATGAACTGGCGGGTCGCTTCTCTCTGTTCTGCGTCGGTCATGGGTGGGTTCCTCCGTTGATAATTTATATGGTTCAAGATATATTTCAAGCTGGCAATTCGGTTGCGAGTTATCAGGCTCTCGGATTGGTTAAATGATTGGTTAAATTTATTAAGAATTAGCCAATTAGCCAATCCAGTTGCGGCATTATCTGTTTGCTCAATTGGCTAGGCAGTGTCTGACCAATCCGGCCTTTGACGAGGTTTTCTGAATTGGGGAATCAGTGTTTCCCCAATTCGGTTGCGAGATGTTTGGTTCTCGGATTGGCTAAATGATTGGTTAAATTTATCAAGAATTAGCCAATTAGACAATCCAGTTGCGGCATTATCTGTTTGCTCAATTGGTCAGGCAGTATCTGACCAATCCGGTCTTTGACGTGATTTTCTGAATTGGGGAATCAGTGTTTCCTCAATTGGGTTGCGAGATATCTGGTTCTCGGATTGGTTAAATGATTGGCTAAATTTACTACGAATTATCCAATTCGCCAATCCAATTACGGCACTATGATTGCTCAATAGGCGCGGTTTCCTGAATTGGGAATCAGTGTTTCTTCAATTGGGTTGCGAGATATCTGGTTCTCGGATTGGCTAATCAATTAACTAAACTCATTTCCGCAATATCCAATTAGCCAATCTTTTATTATCCGAATCTGTTATTATTTTCCCTTCGTTCTTTAAGCTACTAAGAAGATTTTTAATCTTGCTTCTCTTCTGCTTCTCATCCATCACATCTGGTAATTTATCTGCCAAAAGCTCAATGAAATCTTGTTTCTTCCCTTTTTCATAAATTTCAAGGTAACTGATAATCAGCCTCTTATAATACTCATCATCAAGCCCCCTATTTTTCACATACTGAGCCTTCATATCAGTGCTCTCTGCTATTTTGGCAGAAATGTAGATATTGGGCATCTTCCCTTCAATCACTCCGAGTTTACGAAGCATTTTAATTGCCTCTTTTGAAATTGGTGCATGTTTCTGTACTCGATCGATTAGGTACACTGTTGATATATCAAAATCCGGATTCTCAAATAGTACACGAGAATAATTCTCATCCAATACTTTTCCATAGACGGTTACGCCTACCTGTTGAGCAATGGATAAGTTATAATCAGGCAATGGAAAAAATCTTTCCTGTTGAATCCGGAAAACCTTGCGTATGCCCATTGTTTGTGTATCAATCATATTCAGCTTAACCATAGTTTCTGCCAGTAACTGATTCCGATAAAAAGGCGGATTATAGCTTGGTTGTAAAACGGGTTCGATACTTCCTGGAAGAAATGTCCCCGGATTCGTCAGAATCAATTTGTCCTCAAATTCGTTTACGTATATCCGACCGCCGATTGTATAATCTGAATGAGCAATACAGTTGTTCATCAGTTCCCGAAGTAACCACACATCATATTGCTGTATTTCGGTAGGGAATAACGTCAAACGACTGGGCATATATCGATACGTCAAGTTTCTAATTTTTTCAAAAACACGTTCGCCAGCGGTGATAAATGGCACTTTGATAATAGAATAATCCTTTACACAATCTTTAGAGTCAAAAAGTCTCCACGAAATTTCTGGTGGTGTATTAAATAGATAATCGTAATCTTCATCTCCGAGCAACGTCATTGCCGCATTAGTCAATCGACCATCTATTATCAGCTTGATTTTCGTTAAAAATTGCTCATCCGTCATTTTATCGACTTCTTCAGTGATGTGAGGTCTATTCATCTTCTCTTTGTATTTTTGTCGTGCTAGAGCAATCGCATCCTTGTTAAGGCAATCTATCGTTGCACCAGAAATTGTTTGCTTTGACCAATCCTTCTTTTCCTGACCACGAATTCGATCCAGCTCTTCTACAGACAACGCACCTAGAGATTCTCCATTTCTGCCATAAAAATGGTCATGCCACCCCGTTGGAATTGCGGTTGCCGCAGCCGGAATTTGGAACATTACAACGCGTTTTTCTTCATCATTCACAACGGGATGGACTTCGTATATTTCAATAAAGGAAATGCCACCAGTCGTCCCGTTTGCAATTTCTAGCTTTAATGTATCTAACCCTTTTTTGTTGCGATAATCAGAACCAACGATTTGCCGATCTTTATTCCGTACGCCAAATACAAGCCAGCCATATTGTAAACCCTTGAGGTTGGCCTCATTACTGATAGCAGAAAAATACTGCCCTATTTTTCCTTTATCGTAATCTTTATTCGCCTCTTTAAATTCGACAACCTCCGTTTCCCAATTTTCAAGTAAACTGTTCAGCGTTGCAAGCAAATCCGAATTTCTTGCCTTTAAGCCTATCTCAGGGATTGACATTTCATACCTCCGTATGCATTAAGTTCAATAAGGCCAGAATAGTACTACTGTATGATATTGAATCAAGCTATAGCGTTTCCTTACCTGATAACATGGTATTTGTTGAATTGAGCAGAATATAGATAGTTGATTTATATTCATTCCCAAATTTACATCATTATATGGATGTTATCTTTAATTTATGCCAATGGGTCAAAATCTTTTGAAACTGAGCCTTTTAATTTGCCAATCCATTCTTTAGATAATAGGGTAATTGGTGTTTCTCCTGAAAATGGATTACTACCCAGGCTCTTAATATAATCACTATTTTTATCGAATATGTCTCTCGGAATCATTCCTTCATTTGCAAATAAATCCTTTAACTTCTTTGAAACATAACTGTGAGAAAACTTCTCTTTTTCATTTACTGCCTGATTATAAAATGCTGGTAACATTAAAATCATAAAACGAAGACCCGCTATTTTCGAAAATGCACCTAAATCTTTATCTCTATCAACTATTTTTGCACCAACAGCATCCTCCCAGCCGCAAAGATATTCTGATATAAGTTGAAGCATTTTATCATCCGTTAATCGCTCTCCTGCAATATTTATTACATCAACCTTGTCTAGAATTGTGATTACTTGCTGTGCTTTAAATCCACCTGTAATTTTTTCTGCACCCATAATAATTCTACCTTTAAGAGGGGAGCAAGACTCTGAGCTTAAAAGTGCAACCACGGGGTGATATGTTTGTTCTTTTCCCGATAACAGTCCAAGTTTTTCTCTAAACCACATTAAAAGATTAGAAGCCACCTTTTCTTGCTTTTCATTTGTATTTTTAAAAATAATTCTTTTTTCTCTAGTTGTTGGCTTAATGTACATTTCGAAAGTTACTTCAAAAACAACATCATCAGGCAACTTAATATATTCTGGTAGAAACGAAAACAGCCTGTGTTGCCCATCCATAATATCAAAAGAGTCTTTCATCTTTTCAAATTCTTCATCAGTTTCCGGAAAATCCATATAATATAAGTCTTTAATTGGATTTTCTTCAACTGGATAGACCGTTAAATTATCATTTGTTGTACCAATTACGATTGAAGTTGAAAGCGATCCCTCGCTACTTACAAATGAGGAAATTTCTTCCACTCGTTTAGGGTTAATTGGCCTTTGCGCTTCTTGTTCAGCTTGCATTTCCGCTTTGGTAGCTAACCTAACAAGGTCTTTTGCTTGAGCTTTTCCAACATATCTTGTCATCTTATGCTGAGTAACTTTTAATAAATACAATTTTTTCATTTCCCGAACCTCCTACACTAGTTTTAATAAGGCTTTTACTTCGTAATCTATGCTTGCATTTTTTGACTTATTGCAGTGTTCACATAACATCTGTAGATTTTCGTTTAATTCATCACCGACATACTTAAATGGGACGATATGATCCGTATGAGAATTCAAATCAATTACAGAACCGCAAAGCTTACACTTGTAATTTTGTTTCTTTAATAAATCCCTCTTAGTTTCTGCATGAATGTTTTTTCTAAGAGCTGATTTGCTCAAAAACGCTTTTATCAAGCAATACATTCGTTTCACTTCGCTATCAGCTAAACTTACATCCATCTCATTTTGAAATATGGACTTAACAGCGTTTTCCTTATCAGGAGCTCTTGAGATGATGTTTCGTAGTCTCTGCTTAGACGACACACTCTCATTCTTTTCGCAAAATGACTTAAATAACCCAAGCAAACGCGCTTCATCTATAGCCGACAAAATTTTATCGTTGAAATTCATCGTTCTCCTCCTTTATTACACATTATGCATATTTAGATCTAAATGTAAATATATTTTTTTAGATCTAAATATTATTCACTAATTGCAAATGAACATTTCATGGTCTGTTGTAGCCCAGATTCCCACAACTCGTCACAGGATAAATCTAATTCGTCATTCCGTATAATTCCGTAACCGCCAGCATCCACGGTAACATCATAGAATTTCTCTGGATTGTTCTTCAAGCGCTTAAACTCAGGGAATCTATCAAACAACAGTTTTACGTCATATATCTTAATGACGCCTTCGTCAAATTGAATATTCAACTTGAAATCTGGCATGGCTATAACACTCATAATCTTGTGAAACATTGTATTTACCTCTTTCTAACACTTCATATGAATCACACCAGCACCTCCACGTATTTCATCACCTCGTCGCGTACTCCTAACATCTGCGCATATTGGGTTAGTCGAGAAAGCTGCTTCTCTCGGTCGGTCATATATTCTTTCATTGCTGTCTGGAAATTCTGGACATCTACATGCGAGCGATTCTTGATTAAATCACAGATGCAACGCTCCTTGTCATACACACGAACGAGATTGCCACTGGTAGAAGGAACCTCGCACACACCTAACATATGTGTTTCTTGCGATGGATATTTTACCTGTAAATTTCGGATATTGAGATGCGATACATTGGAGCCTCTTGGAACGGAGATACAGATTTCTCTATATTCTCGGTCTAGCAATCCATGAAGATAGAGCGCAGTCTCACCGCAGAAGACAATCTTCTCATTTCTTGCTTGCAGAATGTACAGCTCATCCGGCCACACATCATCCGAGATGTAGATTCCTCTTGCAACTCTTTCAAGGCCTTTCTCTTTCACATATTGAGAGAGAATTGTACGAGATACGCCTTTCTCAATCGCCTTCGATGCCAATAGATAGCCCTTGTTTTCTTCCATCAACTGTTCCAGAATCATACGATTGTTCATTACATCACCGCCTTTATATTTACTCTTAAATTCTAAGATTTTTGCGAGTGAATGTAAATGTATTTTTTGCACAAAAATGCGTAGCCACATGTCTCCATGGCTACGCAATAATTGATCTTACCTTCCTCACAGCTCCGCCACCAGCCGACCCGGCTCGGAGCGGAGGTCCGTCGCGATGCTACGGACAATCTTCTCGGAAATGTCATCGTAGGCGCAGTCCGCAAGATCTGATGGGATGGCATCGCCCTCGAAAAGGAGCTCGGCCGATCCCTGCTTCTCCGAATAACGGAAGGTCAGGCGGAACTCCGCGGTCTCCCGTCCGAGGGCCGGGAAGAGGCGGCGGAAGATGAGCTCTTCGCCTAAGAGCACGACGTTCCGGATGCGGTGGTCATCCAGGCGGAGGTTCTTCATGAAGTCGACGGCCTGGCCTAGTAGCTCGTAGAAGTCGAAGGTGCTGCCGTGGACATCGTAGGAGAAGGAGCGTATCTTATAGATGAAATCCTGCGTCTTCGGCTTCTGCGGATGCCGGAAGATCTGCTCCGGGGTACCGTCTTCATAGATGCCCTTCTCATCCATATAGAAGACGCGGTTTGCGACCTTCTCGGCGAAGCTCATCTCGTGGGTGACGATGAGCATGGTCATGCCGCGCTCGGCAAGTCGGTGGATGACGCCCAGCACCTCGTTGATCATCGTCGGATCGAGGGCGGAGGTTGGCTCGTCGAAAAGAATGACATCCTGCTTCATGGCCAGCGTCCGCGCGATGGCCACACGCTGTTTCTGGCCGCCGGAGAGGGCCTCCGGATATTCCAGTGCTTTGCTCTCGAGGCCGACAGACCGCAGAAGTTCCATTCCCTCGTCGTAGGCGGTCTGCTTGTCCATGCCAAGGAGATGAACAGGCGCCAGCATGATGTTCTCAATCACCGTCAAGTGGCTGAACAGGTTGAAGGACTGAAAGACCATCCCCATCTTCTGCCGCACCTTCGCGAGCTGCTTCTTGTCCGCCGCGGTGATATCCTCTCCATCAATGAGGATCCGCCCGGACGTCGGGCGCTCTAGGAGGTTGAGGCAGCGGAGAAACGTACTTTTACCACAGCCGGATGGGCCGATGATGGATATCACATCGCCATCGTGAATGTCCACGCTGATGTTCGCGAGGACTTCTTTGTCCCCGAAGGATTTGCATACATTCTCAATTTGAATCATTACAGTTTCACCCCCTTCAGCAGACCCCTGCGCGTCCTCGGGTCCAGGCGCCGCTGCAGCATGCGCAGGAGCACGATGAAGAGCCAGGTAATCAGGAAGTACAGAATCGCCGTGGCGATGAGCGGGAAGAACGCCTGGTACGTGCGGCTTCGCACGAGGTCGGAGACCTTGGTCAGGTCCTCGATGGCGATGTAGCCGACGATGGATGTGGACTTCGTGAGCGCCACGAACTGGCCGGCGTACAGGTCCGCCACGCGGCTCGCCGCCTGCGGGAAGACGATGCGGAAGAACGTCTCACGCGGCGTGAAACCCAGCGCTGCCGCGGCCTCCCGCTGCCCGGCGTCGACGGAATTGAGGCCGGTCCGGAAGACGCCGCTGAGCGACGCACCCGTCACAAGGCCGAACCCGATAATCGCCACTGCGATATTCGACAGATTGACGCTGCCGAACACGATGTAATAGAGAATCATGAGCCACACGAGCACCGGAATGCCGGTGATGAGCTTGCAATAGCCCACGGCGAACCCGCGCAGCAGCCGCCGCCCGGACCGCTCCATCTGACAGAGCGCCGCGCCCCACGCGGTGCCGAGCACGAAAGCGCAGATACTGATCAGTATGGTGACGCCGATGCCCCGGAGGAACGCTTTCCAGCGGTGTTCTAGGATAAAAGTAGACCGGAACTTATCGACAATCGACGTCTCGCCGCCCGATTCCGCTTGGTCGGATGTGTCCGACTTGGATATGTAACGGCTGCTCTGGACCAGAATGGAAAGGTCCGAAGTGTAATAGGAATCGGAGAAGAGCACTTCCTTGCGGCGCTCCTCGGATTCATTCATGTCGCAGAGGATGATGTCGCCTTTGCCGCTGTTCAAGGCCGGAATCAAGGAGCCAAAGTTCATCGTGATAATCTCGTAGTCCATGCCGAGGCTGTAGGCGATGCGTGCGCCGAGCTCGATGTCGAAGCCGATGTACTCGCCGTCGGCGTTGAAGGAGAACGGCTTCTGGAGGCCTTCGGTCAGGATGCGGAGGGTGCCGCTTGGGTGCGCAGGCTTGTCGAGGGCGGGCATGGTGGTCTCGCCGTTCGTCATCCAGCGATTCTCCATCTCGGCCAGGGTGCCGTCCGCTCGGAGCTCCGCGATGACGCGGTTGACCTTCGCGCAGAGGGCGGTGTTGCCCTTCGCGAGGCCGGCGGAAATCTTGACGGAACCGTAGCCGCCGTCCATGATGGTCACGCTGGGATCCTTGCGGCAGAACTCATTCAGGATGGTAGAGGTGAAGGCGAAGCCGTCTACTTTACCCGTCTTGACCGCCGTGTAGGCGTCGACGAAGCTGTAGTAGGATTCGAAGTTCCCGTTCGGGAACACTTCCTCCGCCACCAGGTGCGCCGGCGAGCCGCTGGCAACGCCGAGCTTCATGTCCGGCGAGTTGAAGTCGTCGAAGCCGGTAATCTGGTTGGCGGTGGTGTCCTTCGCGGTGCCGGACTTGCCGGAGTTCTTGGTATTATTTCCGGTCTTATCGGTCTTGCCGGAGCTTGTGGTGCCAGAGGCGTCGGACTCGCTGCTTGCGGTGTCTTCGGATGTGCCGTCTTCGGAAGCGCTGGCTGTCGCCTCGCTATCGCTCTGCGAAGTTGCCGCGAATGCGGTGTAGCAAGCGATTGGTGCCATCACCATGCAGGCGATGAGGAACGCCAGTAGTAATCGTTTCTTCAAGAGAATTCCCCCTTTCTCGCCAGGAAGCACCCTTCCTCATGCGAATAGATGACACCAACGGCCTGCAGATACGAATAGACCATCGTGGAGCCGGTGAACTTCATGCCTCGTCTCTTCAGGTCTTTCGATATCGCATCCGACAGCGGCGATGTTGTCTGTCCCCGCTCGTAGAGGACTTTGCCTTCTGTCCAGCTCCAGAGATAATCCGAGAAGCTACCGCACTCCGCTTGAATCTCTCGAAATACCCGGGCGTTCGTGACGGCCGCCCGGATCTTGAGGTGATTTCGGATGATACCGGGATTATTTCTCAGCGCCTCCAGCTTCTCTTCGTCATAGGCGCAGATTCTGTCCAGGTCGAAGTCATCGAATGCCTCGCGGAACGCATCCCATTTGTTCAGTACGCATTCCCAGGAAAGCCCGGCCTGGAAGGATTCCAGTATCAGCATTTCGAACAGCTTGTGGTCGTCGTGCACCGGCACGCCCCATTCCTCATCGTGATAGCGAATGTACCGCTCGTTCTTCGGGTTCGCCCAGCAGCATCGGTTCTTTCCGTCGTTCCAGTTCATTTATTTTTGACCCTTTCTACCAATGCTTATGTTTATCGAGCTTTTCATTTGATTGGTTGTTTTCACCCCCTTGAACGCAGGGATTCTATCAAACAGAGGCTTTACATCATATATCTTAGTAACTCCTTCGCTAAATTGAACACTTAACTTGAAATCTGGCATAGCTGCAACATTTTTAATCTTGTGAAACATTGTATTTACCTCTTTCACAACTACCGACTCATTTACTAGCAGTCCAATTACTACCGCACCGGCAGATGCAGCCGCACCAGAATCATCGTCTGGCCAGGCAGGTCGCCCGGATCCAGGAGCCCTTCGGCGACAGCCGGGCTATCTGCTGCTTCCAAGCCTTTGGCGGACAGGTGTTCCCGCAGCATTCGGATTTCTTCGGCGTAATCCACATCTTCTTTTCTCAGAATACAGCTGACGGTCTTCTTCTTCGGGAACCACTGCACCGCCGCCTTCTGCGCTTCGGTTTCCGGCGCATGCACCGGACAGATGAGGAGATTCTTCGCCGGTTCTCTGGAAGCCGTTCTCTCCTTCTTCCGATTGAATCTAACCGGTTTCTTTCCGGCGTCACCGGCGTCACCGGCATCACTGCCGGAACCATCCTCGTCGATTCCGCCAGTGAGTTCCCGAAGGACAATCCGCATGCCGGAGTGCTGGCGCAGGCCAAGCTCGTCCCGTTTCTTCTGCAGCGCCTGCGCGTGGTAGCCGAAGATTCCCTCTGCATGGGATTCTTCAATTTCTGTACAGATGGCATAGGTCGCCGCCAGTTGGCTGTGTTCGATATTCTGGAGCGATAGCTGCTCCGGCTGACTGGCGCCGATACGGAAATACTTCTCCAGGTTCTGTATCTGACAAAGGTCCGCCGCCAGCTTGCGTTGCAGATTCTCCAGCTTTGGCAGGATAACATCCGGCTCCGGATGCTGGACGAGATAGCGAATATCCTCCAGGGACAGGCCGACGGATTTCATATTGCTGATGAACTGCGTCTCAAAGAGCTGCCGGCCGGCGTAGAGACGATAGCCGTTCTGCAGCTTGACCTCCGGCGAGAGGACGCCCAGCTGGTCATAATATCGCAGCGTCGGAATGGAGAGTCCGGTCAGCTTCGCGAACTCGCCGATTTTGTACATCTGCTGCGCCGGCTTCGGTTCTTGCTGGATAGACTTCCGCATTTGATCCATCGCTTCCAATTCCCGCGATGCAACCTCTGCCGCTATAGCGTCTAGGGACGCGGATTTGCGATGTGCAGATTTCAAATTATCAGATTTCATGTGCGCCCCTCCTGTTCTGTCTCCCCACTGCTGCCATCTATTTCCAGGATATTGCTCTATATAAATATTCTTCTCTTCTATCCTGATTTATCTGATTCGAACCCGTCTTCTATCTGGCACTCTGTTTTCCAGCCCTTCCGTTCCATCGAATTTATCGAACGCATCGAATTGATTCGTCATTCAACCGTTAGAAGAAATATCATTATCGCACGCCAGACTTTTTGAACCCTTTTCACGAAAAGTCCCGATATATTTTGTCGAAAATCACTATTCCCATATTGACTCTCTAGTTCGCTTGAGGGTTAGAATCCATCTAAAGAAAAGCATCTCCTAGAATAATAACAGAAAGAACGAAGAGGAGGAACGACTTATGGTAGTTATCGACGATTTTGTAAGAACTTTTTCGAAAGACCACGAACCATGTTATCGTGCGAAGGACGGCGAGACCGTGCAGTTCCGCACACTGGACTGCTACTCCGGACAGGTCAAGACGGACGCGGATTTTCCTTTTGACCTAGATGAAGAGACTTCCGACTTCGCGACGGGTCTGCTGTACGTGGAAGGCGCAGAGCCGGGCGACGTGCTGGTGGTGGATATTCTCGACGTGGAAGTGGATCCGCAGGGCGTGTGCTGCGCAGTAGGCGGACCGCTGGTGGAGGATTGCGAGCCGCGCACGAAGGTGATTCCAATTGAGAACCGCATCGCGACTTTCAACGACCTCCAGTGGGAAGTGGATCCGATGATTGGCGTTATCGGCGTGGCACCGGCAGGCGAAGAGATTGCCTGCGTGCAGATTGGCGATCACGGCGGCAACATGGACAGCAAGGTAATCAAGAAGGGTAGCCGTCTGTAC
>CAVGMK010000110.1:0-4292 GCA_963630135.1 Oscillospiraceae bacterium | reverse complement strand
TTTTCCTAGGTCAAAAATAGCATTACTCCCGCCCGCACGTCCGGATTCCGCCCACGGAAAAGGAGGCGCGGGATTTGCCGGCGCCTCCGTCTTTCGTACTTCCAGATGGAATCCTGTTATTTGGTTCTCTTAGATGCGTTCTGCACGATGGTAGAATGTGCCCTTTCTTGGTTCGTTTCTTCACTAGCATTAGTGATTCAGCTTCTCATTGGCGTTCATACCATTCTGAATCTCGTCTACCGAATGTGAATTCACTGTCAACCGGATCTCATAAGTAACTTGGATGTAGTCTATCATAGTTTAATTAAGTTGCAACTAAAGAATTAAAGAAAATGGTGCCAATATGTCATCACTCCGCCGTCCGCTCCTGAATCGGCCGCCGCGGACCCAGAATCTCGTTGATGATGAAGCGCGACAGCTGCCGCTGCACCTTCTTCGAGAAGCCATGCCCCTCGCCGCGCATCACGTACAGCTTCGCGTGGTCGTACATCTTCACCGCCCGCTTGGAATAAGCAATGTCCGCCACAGTATCTTTGTCGCCGTGGAAGATGAAGACCTTCCCCTTGTACTTCCGAATCTCGCTCTCGAAATCGTAATCGAGAATGTACTGATAGTAAGTCTTCCCCACCGTCAGTCCCATGATATCCACCTCATCCGGCACCTCGTCCAGACTGTCGTAGCGCGCCCGCGCGTCCTCCGGAATGCAGAGCGCCGGGTACACCAGGAACAGGCTCCGAATGTCCTGCGGCCGGTTGCTCGCCACCAGCGCCGAGACCATGCCACCCTGACTCGCTCCCAGCAGGTAGATGCGTTCCGGGTCAATGCCATCCTGTTCCATGACCAGGTCAATGACGATATCGAGGTCGTCTTTCTGGGTAAAAACAGACATCTTCCTCATATCTCCCCGACTCCGCCCACTCTTGTATCCGCTCCCACCGCGAAAATCGAAGGAGCATACGGCAACGCCGCCGGCCACAAGGATTCGCTGCATCCGACGGTTATCCGTGCCATTGCCGCCGAAAGTGTGGCTAAAAATCACCACAGGGCTCTTCTCTCCCTTCTGCTGGCATGGAAATCGCAAATCGATGTGAAGATGAGTGCCAATCGGGTTCAATATCATCCAGTTAATCTCCTTTTACCTAATCCAAAATTTCCTTTCAACATCTTACATAATTTATCAAATATTGTGGTACATCGTCAACATGCTTGCCATGGAAATATGAGTTGCCTCTTGTATTTATAGAAATACATACAAAAATCTACAAACTTCTTGTTGACTTTCACAATTCGCAAGAGTATATTAAGTCCATCAATTAAATATTCAAAAGCATTGATCGGAAGAAGTAACGTAAAGGTTCAGCTACAGTGAGTGGTGGAATAGTGGAAACGCCATGCGAAGAGGTTACGCGAATAACATCCGGGAGCTGCAAACAGAAATCCGCACAGAAGCGCGTGAATGCATCCGAAGCATCCAGAGCGCATCGGGAATCCATACGGATGATTATCCGAGATTCTGTCCGGAGAGTAAGGGCGCCGGCCTGTGACCGTTACATCACACGAGCTTGTTAGAGCTTTCGAAAGGAGATCAGCCCCCTTCTGTAAGGGGTCGTTGGTAATTTAGGTGGCACCGCGGATAGCAGCTATTCGTCCTAAAGGATTAGGACAAATGGCTGCATTTTTATTTTTCCATCTACATTCGTATATCGCCTATTCGGGACTCAAGGATTCGGAGATTCCAAGATTCTGGAAATCAGAATCAGGAAACCGCAAAGCTCTTAGATACGGATACGCGATTACACGAAGAACATTTAAGCATTAGGGACTAGAACAAGGGAGGTACAATATGTGCACAATTATGGGAACAACCGGAAAGAAAATATCACTGGATGAATTTGCCAAGCACTTCGAGGCGACCATCACAAGAGGACCGGACATGACACGAATCGAGGATTTCGGTTCCTGCCGGCTCGGCTTCCAGCGCCTGGCCATCATGGATCTGTCCGAGGAAGGCATGCAGCCGTTCACCCTCGGAAGCAGCGCACTTGTCTGCAACGGTGAGATCTATGGATGGCGTGAACTGAAGAAGCAGCTCCAGGATAAATATACATTCCGAAGCGACAGCGATTGCGAGATTCTTCTCCCGCTGTACGAAGAATACGGCACGGACATGTTCGCCATGCTGGATTCTGAATTCGCCCTTCTCCTGTACGACGGCAAGCAGGATAAATTTATTGCCGCGAGAGATCCGCTGGGAATCCGCCCACTGTACTATGGAAAGGAGGTGTCCGGAGATACGGTATTCGCCAGCGAACCCAAAGATCTGGTGGGACTATGCGAAGAAATTCGCCCGTTCCCACCGGGTCACTACTGGGTAGACGGCGAGCTGCACCGTTATGCGGATCTGACCACCGTGGAGAAGTATTCCGAGGATGACCTCGAGACGGCCTGCACCAAAATCCGCCAGAAGCTCATCGACTCCGTCGAGGAACGTCTGGACGCCGACGCACCGCTGGGATTCCTGTTGTCCGGTGGCCTCGATTCCAGTCTCGTATGCGCCATCAGCGCCAAGCTCCTCGGCCGCAAGATTCGCACTTTCGCCATCGGTATGGACATCGATCCGATCGATTTGAAATATGCCAGACAGGTCGCCGACTACATCGGCGCCGACCACACCGAATTCACCATGACACAGGAAGAAGTCCTGGCTACTATTCCGGAAGTCATCCACATCCTCGGCACCTGGGACATCACCACCATCCGTGCCAGCCTCGGCATGTACCTGTGCTGCAAGAAGATTCACGAATCCACCGACGTCCGCGTCCTGATGACCGGCGAGATTTCCGACGAACTGTTCGGATACAAATATACGGATTTCGCCCCGGATGCCGAAGCATTCCAGCAGGAATCCAAGAAGCGCATCGATGAGATTCACCAGTACGACGTCCTCCGCGCCGACCGCTGTATCGCCTCGAACTCCATGGAAGGCCGCGTGCCGTTCGGTGACACCGACTTCGTCCGCTACGTCATGTCCATCGACCCGGCGCTCAAGATGAACACCTATGACATGGGCAAATACCTTCTCCGCCACGCCTTCGAGAAGGATGACATTCTGCCGGAGAACATCCTGTGGCGCCAGAAGGCCGCCTTCTCCGACGCCGTGGGCCACTCCATGGTAGACGATATCAAGGAATACGCCGAGGGCCGCTACTCCGACGAGGAGCTCGCTGCTGCCGGCACCAAATATCCGAAGCACACGCCTTTCACCAAGGAGAGCCTCTTATACCGCGATCTGTTCGAGCAATACTATCCGGGTCAGTCCGACATGATTCAGGATTACTGGATGCCGAACAAGTCCTGGGAGGGATGTGACGTGTCGGACCCGTCCGCCAGAGTGTTATCCAACTACGGGGAGAGCGGAAGATAGGTCAAAAATATTTTTAACCCGCACACACTTCCGGATTTCTTCTGTTATTTGGTGGGCTGACGTTGTATAATGTTATGTTGTTTCATTTAACAAGGACAGAAAAAAGGGAGCAAGGGATTATGAGTCATCTTCATGAGGAATGTGGAATTTTCGGCATCTACAGCCAGGAGAAACAGAACGTCGCGGACACGGTCTATTACGGGCTGTTCGCGCTGCAGCACCGCGGGCAGGAAAGCTGCGGGATTGTGGTGAACGACGACGGCGTGTTCCAGCACTACAAGGACAACGGGCTGGTCAACGACGTGTTCACCCGGCCGGTGCTGGACAAGCTCGGCTATGGCACCATGGCCATTGGGCATGACCGCTACAGCACCACCGGCGCGAACGACCGAATCAACGCGCAGCCGATTGTGGTCAACCATCACAAGGGCCGCATGGCGCTGGCGCACAACGGCAATATCGTCAACGCCTTCGAGCTGAGACAGGCGCTGGAAATGGAAGGCTCCATCTTCCACTCCACCAACGATTCGGAAGTCATCGCCTATGTCATCACCAAGGAGCGGATTCACAGCAGTTCCATCGAGGAAGCGGTGAATAAGGCCATGTCCAAGATTGACGGCGCCTATTCCCTGCTGATTATGTCGCCGCAGAAGATTATCGCCTGCCGCGACCCATACGGCTTCCGCCCGCTGTGCTACGGCCGCCGCGAGGACGGGGCTTACATCCTGGCCTCCGAGACCTGCGCGCTGGATGCAGTCGGTGCGGAATACATCCGGGACTTAGATCCCGGCGAGATTGTGGTCTTCAGCAAGGACGGCATCACCTCCATCCGCGACCATTGCGGTGAGAAGGAACACCGCATCTGCAT
>CAVGMK010000109.1:0-18326 GCA_963630135.1 Oscillospiraceae bacterium | reverse complement strand
TTCTTTGGTCCGTGCGCGATGGCCGAGATACGGTTCGCATGCCCGTCGATGTTAATTAGGAATCCGTCTTCTGTCACCGCGTTGGAGCTGCACAGGAAGAAATCGCACTGGTATGCCTGCAGCTCAATCGCATCGCGCTCTTCCGCGTTCGCCGCCTTATCGCGGTTGTAGACCGTATAATTTCCCTGACAGACCGCGTCTTTGAGCCCAATCTCGGCGATGGACGCGGAGCCGCCCCACGAGATGCTGCTCCCCTCCGGAATCAGCTCGAGCGCCTTCGCCAGCGCGGCCTCCCTGGATTCCACGTAATACGCATCCATATTGCGACCTTGCAGCGCCTTGACGACCTTCTCGCCCAGCAAATCATTTCTCTTTATTCTGTTCGGATTCATAAATGCATACCTTCTTTCTTTGCATGTTTTTCTTATTCTATAAAAATAAAATTCGCCGGTCAACATCCCCGAGGAATCTGAAAAATCGCCGGAATTCATATCTCGCTAATTCGAGTAATACGGCCTGACATTCCCCGCCCTTGACATCGTATGCCTTTATCCATATAATTACTTACGATAATTACTTATGGTAACCAAATACGACAGAAGACAGGAGGGAAAATGACACCGAACAAGATTAAGGAAATGCTGGATGCATGTTATTTGGCCAAAAGAATCCGTGATCTCCTGCCGGAACTTCCGGCGGGGATTGCGCCATCATATATTCAATATCTCGATATTATTCGCCAATTGCAGAAGAAACAGGAGCGGGTGAAGATTTCGGACGTGAGCGATGCGCTCTCGCTGCCGCGGCCCGGAGTGACGCGGGTTATCCGGGAGATGGAGGCCAAGGGATTCATTCAGAAGATAGCGTCCGGAGAGGATGCGCGAATTACATATATTTCAATTACGGAAGAAGGGAAGGTCCTGTCGGACAAATACGACAGGGACTACTACTGCAGATTGGCGCCGTACCTGGAACACATTTCCATGGAAGAGGCGGACACGATGATTGAGACCATCGAGAAATTCTATGCGGTAATGAATGAGAGGAGAGTGAACATTGAGTAATAAGAAGGGTATTGCGGGGGATAACCGAGAGAATAAGGAGAATAATATGTTAGGACGTGAAATCGATGGAAACGCCCAGCATCTCGCAAGCGAAATGCGAAGCGCTTCCGGTGATAATAGAGCGGTTGGCGCTACCAGCGATAATGAGACGCGGAACGAGAAGCACAGCTCCCGCTCGGATTTCACCCAGGGAAGCATCCTAGGCAAGATGGTGCCATTCATGATTCCGATTCTGGGCGCGCTGGTATTACAGGCGGCTTACGGCGCAGTGGATTTGCTGGTGGTAGGCCGGTTCGGCACGACTGCGGGTCTGTCTGCCGTATCCACCGGAAGCCAGGTGCTGAATCTGGTGACTTTCGTTATCACGCAGCTGGCCATGGGCCTGACGGTTCTGATTGCAAGATATATCGGCGAGAATCGACCTCAACTGATTGGACCGCTAATCGGTGGGTCAACGGTTATTTTCGCGATTGTTTCCGCTGTCATGTTCGTAGTGATGATTGCGCTGGCGCGCCCGATTTCCATATTGATGCAGGCACCGACAGAAGCACTGGTGCAGACGACATCCTATGTCCGAATCTGCGGCGGCGGAATTCTGTTCATCGTAGCATATAACGTGCTGTCCGCCATCTTCCGTGGCCTGGGCGACAGCCGTTCTCCGCTAATCTTCGTGGCAGTTGCCTGCGTAGTCAATATCGCCGGAGATCTGATTCTCGTTGCCGGCTTCCACATGGACGCAGCGGGTGCCGCCATTGCAACGGTTTTCGCCCAAGCGGTCAGCGTCGTCTGTGCGCTTCTGATCCTGAAGCGAAGGAACCTTCCATTCCGAATCATCCGGGAAGATTTCCATATCAACGTCCACTGCAAGCGTGCCTTCAAGACCGGCCTGCCGCTGGCACTGCAGGAATTCCTGACGCAGATTTCCTTCCTGGCCCTGTGTGCCTTCGTCAACCGACTGGGTCTGGAATGCTCTTCCGGCTACGGCGTCGCATGCAAGATTGTTAACTTCGCCATGCTGATTCCGAGCTCGCTGATGCAGTCCATGGCGTCCTTCGTCTCGCAGAACATCGGCGCCGGCAAACCAGCCAGAGCGCGCAAAGCCATGTTCACCGGCATCGGCATCGGCCTCACCATCGGCTGCATCGTGTTCCCGTTCATCTTCTTCAAAGGCAACCTGCTCACCGCCATCTTCACAACAGATCCGGCGGTTGTGGCTCGTGGCTTCGAATACCTCCGCGGCTTTGCGCCGGAAGTGCTGGTGACAGCCGTCCTCTTCAGCATGGTCGGTTACTTCAACGGTGTCGATAAGACACTGTGGGTCATGACTCAGGGCCTCATTCAGACGCTCTTGGTCCGCATCCCACTGTCCTACATCATGAGCATCCAGCCGAACGCCAGCCTGACCATGATTGGACTGGCCGCGCCGACGGCAACATGCGTCGGCATCATCCTGAATGTCTTATTCTTCATTCGCCTGAGCCGCAAAGAGCGTGAGAAGAAGCTGTCATTATCCGAGCAGTAATGAATCGGAATCCAGAATCCCATTCATCATCAAAAACGATGAGACGCATATGAAACATCAATTTCCGGAATAAGAACATCTGAGCTATACTAACGATGTAATAATTCTGCAAATGGAAAGGTGGCGGATATATGAAGTACTATGTGGGAAATTCTTTCGCTTGTGGAAAGCATACCGGAAATCCGGCGGGTGTTGTTGTGTTGGAAGAGAATACAAGCGATGAGGTGATGCAGGGCATTGCATTCGAGAATGGGCTTTCTGAGACCGCATTCATTCAGCGGGATGGGGAGGCATGGAATATTGCCTGGTTCACGCCGAAGAAGGAAGTGGGTTTCTGTGGCCATGCGACTCTGGGAGCAGCATACATGATTCTCAATTATCTGGACGTGGGAATGAGCAAAGTCGTATTTCATTCACGCAGAGATGGGGATGCGTATTGCGAGAAAGACGGAAATCTCTATTTCTTAGATTTTCCGACCCGTAGTCTGGTAGAGATGGACTACTTCACCGACGTGGAGGAAGCATTCGGCTGTAGATTGCAGGCTTGTTATCATGATCCGGTGCGAAAGGACATCATATTTGCACTGCTGGAGAATGCTGGTCAGGTAGCGACGCTTAATCCGAATCTGGATGTGATTCGGCATATTCCGGAGATTGATGGCGTAGTAGCCATGGCACCGGGTACAGATACGGATTACGTGTGTCGGTTCTTTGGACCGTCTATGGGTATTCCGGAAGACCCTGTCACCGGCAGCATTGAGATGTGCATGATACCATTCTGGCGTACACGTCTTGGGAAAGACGAATTGACCGACCGCCAGCTGTCACCGCGGGGAGGAATCAAATATCTCCGTTACAAAGGTGACCGGGTACAGATTGGTGGAAGAGTCGATATGTATCTCATAGGGGAGATACTGGAAGGAAAGGATGGACAGCAGAATGACTAATGTGTATCCGGGAATCGCCGTAACGGACAATGTGGCAGGACAGAATGCGTGTGTCGGGGTATCCATCGCTATTCCGGGTACGGAACAGGCTATTCAGCTTATCCACTGTAATCGAGGAATTCTGTGCTGTGGCGTACTATCCCATGAGGTGATGGAGGCACTTGATGCATCCGTATGCCTTTTCCGTGCGCCGGAAATTCAGGATATTCTTATCGCAAAGCCCATTTACGTGAGCCCGAAAGCGAGAGAGCTGGGGGCAAGCGAAGAATTGACGGGACAGGAAATCATGGCTTTGTTTGCGTAACATCTCTTCGATAATCTTCTGTAAAAATAAATTGGATAGGCCATATGAGCCGGCAGCAATTCCGCTGCCGGCTTTTTTGAGTTATACGAGAACCTGTTCGCAAAAAAGAACGATTCAAATGAAATTTATGCTGCCGCACGATAGTAGAAATCCGGTGCATTCGGTGTGATACCGGATTCATTCAATTCCGAGTCTAGTGCAGTTCTGTTGTAATGAAGTCGATAAATGCCTGCATATGCGGGCTAATCCAGCGACTTTCGCTATAGAATACCTGGCTCCAGATATCCAGATCGATGTTGTCTGTATCAATGATTGCTAATCGACCACTCTTAATTTCCTCTTCCACTATTAGCCGGGGAAGAAAAGAACGACCGCGTTCGTTGAGAAGAAACGTTACGATAGGTGCACTGGTTCCGAACTCCAGCATAGGAGATGCGTCCACATTGCGGGATAAGAGCGAAGGCCGGAGCAGATAGTTAAATACGGAATTCTTGTCTGTGGTAATGAAGGAATCGACGAAAAGTCCGTCGAATACTTCTTTCAAAGGGACATTCTTCTTCCGTGTGATTGGGTCGGAGGAAGATGCCACGAAATAGAACTCTTCTTTTCGCGCGGCAGCCCTGATACAGCCGGGATATTCTTCCAGCGGATTCAGGAATATTGCGATATCACTGCGATTCTGGCGCACTCGATTGATAAGAACATCAATGTCTTCTGAGACGCGCACAGCAACATGAATCTTCGGATATTTCTCGTGGAATTCCAGTAGCAGCTTTGCCAGAATGCCTTGAGCGGCAGTAGAACTGGAATCGATAATCAGTGAACCGGAAGGTTCCTCATCCGATTCAGCGAAAGCATCCGCATCTTCGCTCGCCTGAATCAGACGAATGGCATAGGGAATGAAGTTGCGACCGGCATCCGTCAACTGGATACTGCGGCCGATGCGGTCGAAGAGCTGTACCCCGAGATCCTCCTCCAGCTGCTGGATCTGGGCCGTGACTGCGGATTGAGAATAACCGAGCTGATTGGCCCCTTTGGTGATGTTGTTGACCTTGGCGACCGTTAAGAATGTTTTGGCGGTTTTGGTTTCCATGACGTACCTCTAATCAATTTTGCTGATAAAGCATATGAGAAACAACAATTTCCGTGATTAATTATATCGTGTTACAGTGTGTCTGGAAAGATAAATCGGGGATCTCCACACAATAATATTCAAGGAGGAAACTATGAAGACATATACAGTTCTGACTATCAACCCGGGTTCTACGAGTACGAAGGTCGGTCTGGTTCAAGGAGATGAAATTCTTTGGGAATGCAATGTAGACACGAATCCGGATGATTTCAAGGAATGCAAGAAATTCAGTGATCAGGCAGCGAAACGTAAGGCCATGATTATGGACATTCTGGAGGATCACAATGTAGATTTCGCAGCAATTGATGCTGTGTCCGGCCGAGGCGTAGGTGTGTTCGCCTGTGAGGGTGGAACCTATGAAATTAACGCACTTGCATACGATCATGCGTTCAATGATGCAGCAGGAATTCATCACGCAGCCACGTTAGGCATTCAATTAGCAAGGCTTATCGGGGATGAATTGAAGGTGCCTTCGTTCTTTGTCAATCCAATGAGCACAGATGAGCTTTGTGATGAAGCACGGATGACCGGCGTGAAGGGATTATATCGTCCATCTCATGCCCATCCGCTTAACATGAAGCAGGTGGCAATTCATCACAGTCAACAGATGGGAAAACGGTATGAGGAATGCAATTATGTCATTCTGCACATGGGTGGAGGCATCAGTGTTGCGGCTCATCGTAAAGGCCGCGCCATCGATCAGACCCGAATCGGCGATGGACAAGGACCCATCTCACCGAATCGTTCCGGTGACATGTGCCTGGATGATGTAACGCATCTCCTGCAGCGAGGAATGACGCTGGCACAAATTCATGAATTGTGTGCGAAGAAGGGTGGCTTGATGGACTTGTGTGGTACAGATGATGTACGGGTAATCCGCCGCGATATGAAAGATGATCGCCGTGCACAGTTGGCGCTGGCCGGAATGGAATATAGCATGGTGAAATGGGCCTCCATGATGGCAGGGGCACTCAAGGGAGAAGTGGATGCGATTCTTATGACAGGTGGCCTCGCTTATGATGAAGAACTTGTGGCAGAACTTACTCGGGATTTGCAATGGATTGCACCGATCTATGTATATCCGGGAAGTTATGAGACCATTGCGTTGGCTGCTGGCGCACAGCGTGTACTCTCGGGCGAAGAGAAAGCAAAGACATATCTAGGCGAGCAAGGCGCCTGGTCGGGATTTGGCATTAAGGAATGGGAACATCAAGCGTAGAGATGTTATTTAGGAAATTCATTAATAATTGCCAGTAAGGAGGTAGCAATATGGCAAAAGGAAGAATTGAAGTGAACACAGAAGCCTGCAAATCTTGTCAGTACTGTGTTGCAGAATGTCCGAAGGGTATTCTGGCCGTTGGGAAAGAAGTCAACAGGAAAGGTTATCCTTATGTAATCTCGACGAGGCCGGAGGAATGCATTGGGTGCGCAATGTGCGCTATTGTCTGCCCGGACGCCGCGATTCAGGTATGGAAGGAGGTTAAGTAAATGGGCAAGAAAGTATTTATGAAGGGTACAGAAGCTATCGCTGAGGCAGCAGTCAGAGCTGGATGTCGTTTCTTTGCGGGTTATCCAATTACTCCGCAGAATGAAATTCCGGAATACTTTGCAAGAAGAATGCCGGAAGTAGGCGGAGTATTTGTACAGGGAGAATCGGAAACCGGCTCTGCTAATATGCTGTATGGTGCATCGGCAACCGGAACAAGATGCATGAGTTCATCCGCCAGTATCGGAATCAGCCTGTATTCTGAAGCTATTTCCGCTTGTGCATCCGCACGTCTGCCACTTGTGTATGTCAATGTACAGCGTGGTGGCCCAGGCGTAGGCGTTATTCAGCCGGCGCAGCAGGATTATTTCCAGGCAACGAAGGCTCAAGGCAACGGCGGCTTCCGCATGATGGTCTGGGCACCGGCTACTGTACAGGAAGCAGTGGATATGACCTACCATGCATTTGATTATGCCGAGAGAGATGAGAATCCTGTCCTCATTCTGACAGACGGCGTAATTGGTACCATGATGGAAGCGGTCAACCTGCCGGATATGAAGAGCGATGAGGAAATTGAAGCATTGAAGCAGAAGTTCGATCATCGTGCGATTACCGGTCATCCGTTTGAAGAGATTAACAAATGTCATTCCGGAGGTTGCGGGGGACTAAAGACGGATGACAACATGGCGGCAGCGGCAATCTATGAATCCTGGAAGGATGATGTGGAAGTGGAGACGGATGGACTGGAAGATGCAGAACTGGTAGTAACCGCTTATGGTATTACCTCCCGTATCGCTAAGGCAGCGGTTCATCGGCTTCGCGAAGACGGATTCAAGGTGGGTCTGATTCGTCCGAAGACTGTATCGCCGTTCCCTTATGATGTATATGAACAGCTGGATTATTCCAAAGTGAAGGGCATTGTTTCCGCAGAAATGGCAATTCCGGCGCAGTTCTCCTATGATGTCGGTTATGCCGTGAAGGAACGCTGCAAGATGCGGGAATGCCTGACATCCGGTGGTGAACTTATCACCTCCGCAAGAATTGAACAAGCTGTCAGAGAATTGGCAAAGGAGGTGCTGTAATGGAAAAACTGGTATATGGAAAGACGAAAGGCGTTATGCCGGACATGATTACGGAATTCTGTCCGGGCTGTATGCACAGCACGGTGCATAAGATTATTGGCGAAGTAGTGGAAGATATGGGTATGCTGGATAAGACCGTCCGCGTGGAAGGCGTTGGCTGTGCAGGCCTTGGTATGTTCTACACGGCATATGATACCATCGTATGTCCACATGGACGTGCATGTGCGTCCGCAACTGGTCTGAAACGCACTTCTCCGGATTCCTTGGTGTACACCTACCAGGGAGATGGAGATCTCGCTTCCATTGGACTGGGAGAATCCCTCTCTGCAGCCAACCGCGGCGAGAACTTCACTGTAATCTTTATCAACAACGGTATTTATGGCATGACAGGCGGCCAGATGGCACCAACGACGCTGGCCGGCATGACTACGACAACAACACCGCATGGACGCGATCCGAAGGTTCATGGTTATCCGATGCACGTATGTGAGCTGATGAATGTGCTGACCGCTCCGTATTACTTGGAACGTGTAGCTGTGGACACCGCACAGCATGTAAATCAGGCGAAGAAAGCCATTCGGAAGGCTTTCGAATACCAGCTGGCGGGGAAAGGCTTCACCATGGTAGAAATCGTTACAGCCTGCCCAACGAACTGGGGCGTTACGCCGTTAGCCGGACTGAATCTCCTGAGAGAGAATATGTTCAAGGAATTTCCACTCGGGGTTGTCCGTGACAAGGGTGCAGAGAACAAATAGGAGGTAGACATGGAAAGAAATATTATGATGGCTGGTTTCGGCGGCCAGGGGGTCCTGACCATGGGAAAGCTTCTCTCACAGGCAACAACCGATTCCACCGATTTGAACGTAACCTTTTTCCCGGCTTATGGCGCAGCAATGAGAGGTGGTACATCGAACTGCTACGTCGTGATTTCTGACAGGGAAATTGCAGAACCGATTAGCAATCAGGTGGATGACCTGATTGTGATGAACGATCTGTCTCTCCACAAGTACTTGTCCACACTGCGCGAAGGCGGCACACTGTATGTGAACAGTTCCATCATTAATGAGCCAATTGAGAGAGACGACATCACCGTTGTTGAGGCACCGGTTACCGGAATGGCGCTCGAGATGGGAAATCCACGCTCACTTAATTTCATCATGCTGGGCGTATATATCGGCTATAGTGAAGCAGTTCCGGCGGAGGTCGTAACCGCAGGCATTCACCATAAATTCGAAGGGAAGGACAAGGTAATCGCATCCAGTGACGAAGCTTTCCAGAAAGGCCTTACCATCGGCAGAAATAAGAAGGAGGCCCGTGCATGATTGCAAGAAGTATGAAACCTTTCATTGCCGGTAGTTCCCAGATTCGTGCAATGTTCGAAGAAGGGAAGAAGATGGCAGCGAAATACGGCAAAGAGAATGTATATGATTTCAGTGCCGGAAATCCGGGCCTCCATCCGCCGAAAGAAGTCTATGCGGCCATTGACTATATCAACCACGAGATGGATCCCCACGAAGTACATGGATATCCGTCCAATGCAGGATTTGAATCCACGCGGAAGGCTGTGGCGGATAATCTGAATCACCGGTTTGAAATGAATTATGAGGCACGTCATATCATTATGACTGTGGGTGCGGGATCGGCAATCAATATCCTGATGAAGACTATTTTTGACCCGGGAGATAAACAGATTGTGTTCGCTCCGTATTTCGTGGAGTATGCCAACTGGGCAGCAAACTATCATGCGGAAACGATCGTTGTCAGAGCGAATGAAGAGGCAGGATTCGAGCCGAATCCGGAAGCCCTCCGCGCAGCGTTAGTGCCGGAAGTCAAGGCGGTTATCATCAACAACCCGAACAACCCGACCGGCGCAATCTATTCGGAAGAGACCATCATTAGAATTTGTGAGGTTCTTAAGGAAGCCGAGGAGAAGTTCGGCCATCCAATCTACATTATCTCGGACGAGCCGTATCGCGAGCTGGTGTATACCGACCAGAAGGTACCATTCATCCCGCATTATTATGAAAACACGCTGGTGGCTTATTCCTGGTCGAAGTGCCTGTCGATGCCTGGTGACCGTATCGGATATGTTGCGATTGGCCCGGATTCCGATGGGGTGGATGAGTTCATTAGCGCCGCTATCGTGGCGAACCGAATTTGCGGTGATACCAATGCACCGACCCTTCAGCAGCTCATCGTAGAACGCTGCATGGATGCTCGCGTTGATATTGACTACTATCGTCGAAATGCCGAGACCATGTACAGAATTGTCACGAATGCCGGATTTACCGCAGTGTATCCGCAGGGCGCGATGTACCTGTGGATTAAATCCCCGGTGGAGGATGAGCGGGAATTTGTCAATGCCGCGAAGGACGAGCATATTCTGCTCGTAGCCGGCAATGCATTCGATGGACCGGGATACGTCCGTGCATCATTCTGTGTCGATTATGAGACAATCCAGCGTTCGGAAGAAGGATTCCGGAATTTGGGGAAAAAATATTTCGGCTAGTCAAGGACTTCCGAGTTAATTCGAATGAATACGTCGGAATAAGACAGAATAAGGTAGAAGTGACATAATCCTTTTCCTGTCCATGGCGAATCCCAATAATCGGTTCTTCTGATGCTGAGATGAGACGGAGATTTTGGATTCGCCATGGCTTTATGGAAGGGAATTGACCTTCTTGCAATTATGAGTAAGCCATATCAGCCTTGGGAAGAAATGGAGAAGGAATTCGAGAAATTAGACCGAGGCGCAGAACAAAATAGTTAATCAATATCTCCACTTTAAAATTGATTAAAAAAAGAACTCGTCAAGTCGCGTATTTTTCCGGCTTGGCGAGTTTTCTTGTGGCTCGGCGTATTGTGCTCATACCGTTCTTATAATGCTTTCGTATCGTTCTCCCTTCCTCCGGTGACGGATTGCGCGTAAGCAGTAGACTTCCTGTGGCCTGTAGCATGTCAAAAACCGGTGCCTGCCTTATCGGAGGACGCCGGTATTATGCGTCGTTTGCAGGAATAATCTCCTTCGGAAGCATAGAATCCGTGAATCTTTACATAGATTTTGCCTATGTAATCGACCGAAGCTTCTGGCATTTCTCCGCTACGAACTGCTGGAAGTTGTAGACCGGCGGCGCGAGCCAGCGGTTCTTGTTCGTAATCATATAGAACCGGCGGTCCCAGTCCGGGTAGGAAATCTGGAGAATCTTCACGTGAAGGCCGTGGAGCATGCTCATGTACGGCACGACGGCGATGCCGAAACCGGCGGAAACCATGCCCGCAACCACCTGGTCCTCGTCAATTTCGTACGCGACATTCGGCTTCGCGTCCATCTTCTCATAGAGTGTGTCGATGACATTGCGCATACCGGACTGCTTCTTGAAATGAATATACGGATATTCCAGCGTTTCCCGCAGGTCCACGTTGTGGTGGCCCGCCAGCGGATGATCTTCCGGTACAATCAGCACCAGATCCTGCTTGGCCACCGGCGTGCTGTCGAAAGCATTTCCCTGCTTCGGCGGCGTGGCGAAAATCATGTCATAATCCCCGTTGTGAAGGCCGGCCAGCAGCTTCTGGGAGACGTTCGACTCAATCGTGAAGACGAAGTCGTTCTTCGGGTATGCCTTCTGGAATTCCGCAATCAGCTCCGGGATGAACTCCACGCCGAGCACCCGTAGGATGCCGAGGCGAATCACGCCGCTTCCTTTCGATGCCAACTTCAGCGTCTCGATGCCGCTGTCCAGCGTGTCCAGCGAGGACTCCACGCATTTGTAGAACTGCTTGCCCAGCTCGGTCAGATGGATACGGCGGCCTTCCTTCTCGAAGAGGCGGATGCCGAGCTCCTTCTCGAGTTGGTTGATGGCATTGGAAAGGCTGGGCTGCGTGATGCACAGCTTCTCCGCCGCGCGGGTGTAGTGCTGTTCTTCCGCCAGCATCATGAAATAGCGTAGATGGAACAGGTTCATGTTGCCTCCTCTTCTCGAATTGCCTTTCGAATACCTGAATAGAGCTCCGCCGGCGCTTGCTTCCGACCCGCTATGAGCCGCGAGTCGCGCGAACGTCGGATTCCCGCCTGCCGTGAGTCGCGCGAACGTCGGATTCCCGCCTGCCGTGAGCCACGTGAACGTCGGATTCCCGCTTGCCGTGAGCCACGTGAGCGCCGGAATATTGGCCGCTGTGAAGCGGCGCGAATCCTCGTGTGGAACTCTTCCAATCCCCGAATTCTTACCTGTCTGAAAAATATCAATATTTATAATACATCTTACCACAAGTATTTGAATCCCGCTATTCCATAGACAGAATCTATCGAAAGATTTATTTCCGAAATTTGTAGACGCGCCCCGGCCGTGATAATTTATTCACACAAGGGCAGCGCCGGCACCGCTCGCAAGAAAAAGTTTGATTTTTAACAGAGTGGCCTTTGAAGAACGAACGGAGTAGAGCAAAGTTCGAAGATCAAAGACAGAAGAACTATAGAAGAAAGATAGAAGGAGAACACACAATGGAAATTTCGGGTAAAACCAGATTACTGGGACTCCTGGGAAGTCCGGTGGGGCATTCCAAATCTCCGGAAATGTACAATTACTGCTTCGAGAAATTCGGACGGGACTGCGCGTACATCGCGTTCGACGTACCGGAGGAGAATGTGGCAGCGGGTGTCCGGGCACTGAGGACGTTACATGTGATTGGCGCGAATGTGACCATGCCGCTGAAGACGGCGGTGATTCCGTATCTGGATGAGATCACGCCGGCAGCGAAGGTGACGAATTCGGTGAACACCATCGTCAATGAGGATGGCAGACTGATTGGATACTGTACAGACGGTATGGGCTTTACCGCAAATCTGGCGTCCGGCGGAGTCAGCGTGGAAGGAAAGAAGCTCACCATCTTGGGCGGCGGCGGGGTATCCTCCGCGGTGTCCGCGCAATGTGCGCTGGATGGGGCAAGAGAGCTTTCCATCTTCAACCGGAAGGACCGTTTCTGGCCGAGGCTCGAAGCGCACGCAGAGCGCATCCGGGCGGCCGCACCGAATTGCACCGTGAACATCTATGACCTGGATGACGAAGCGGAGCTGAAGCGGCAGATTGCGGAGAGCCAGATTCTGGCCAACGCCAATTGCGTCGGCATGGCACCGCTGGAGGATGTCAGCCTCATTCGGGACACCTCGGTATTCCGGGAAGACCTAGTGGTGGCCGACGTCGTCTACTCGCCGCGGGAGACGAAGCTCATCAGCGAGGCGAGAGCCGCAGGGTGCAAGAAGACCTTTGGCGGCCTAGGGATGCTCCTGAGACAGGGAGCAGCGGCACTCAAGCTCTACACGGGCGATTCGATGCCGGTGGATGAAATTGAAGAGTACCTGTACAAATAATCGGTACAAAATAGATGGAGAAACGGTAACAAGCGGTGAAAGCGCGAGACAACGTAAGACAAGAAGAACCGAGTGAACTTTCGCACAGAGAAGCCCGCAATCGCGCAAAGAGTTACGGAATCTTGCAGGAATGTAAGAAGTCGCATCGCGATTCGTCGCCGTGAATCCATCAACTTAAGAATTATTGAACCAAGAATACTGATATGAACCATATCGGTACGAACAATGAAGAACCATATAAGCAGGAGAACAACAATGGACAAGAACACAAGCAGCAGCAGATATTATCCGACTGCGTTCGCGCTCTACGTGACCTACTTCGTGCTGGGAATCGCTGCGACCATCATGGGTCAGTACAAGCAGAATTTCGCCGAACTGTGGGGCGCCGACACGCTGTCCGACGGCACCTACGATGTCGCAGGCGTCGTTGCCGTTATCGCCGCAATCGGCCTGGGCAGACTGATTGCTTTTCCCATCGCCGGTCCGCTCTCGGACCGCTTAGGAAGACGCCTAAGTGCGCTCATCGGATGTGTACTATATGCGATCTTTCTTTTGACCGTCACATTCACCTCGAACATGTATCTGGGCTACGCACTGGCCGTGGTCAGCGGCATGGCGAACTCCTTCCTGGACACGAGCATCACGCCGTCCTGCATGGAGATCTTCAAGGAGAAAGGCACCATCGCCAACATGTTCACGAAGCTTTCCGTATCCATCGCGCAGTTCCTGCTGCCGTTCGCAATCAGCTTCGTGGCGGTAAAGAACCTGCCATTCAACACCATTTTCCTGGCAACTGCAGCCATCATCATTATTGACGGAATCTTTCTGGCATTCCTGCCGTTCCCCCCGATGGAACACGCAGCGGTGACCGAAGGCGAGAAACCGAAGAAGGAGAAGATGAAGTTCACGCCTTCCGCCATCATCCTTATCTGCCTGGGATTCACTTCCTCCACGACTTTCATGATCTGGATGAACTGCAATCAGGAACTGGGTACTCTGTACGGCCTGGCGGACCCGAGCAAGATCCAGTCCGTCTATTCCGTAGGCATTGTCTGTGCGCTGTTCATTAACGCAGCGCTGATGGCAAGAGGCCTGAAGCCGATTCGAATCCTGCTGATCTACCCTTGCATGGCATTCCTTTCCTTGGGCGCCACATACCTCATCCAGACACCGTGGATGTGCCTGGCAGCAGGATTCCTGGTTGGCTTCTTCGCCGCCGGCGGCGTGCTTCAGATCGTCACCGCTGTGGCCAACGAGATGTTCCCGAAGAACCGCGGCGTCATCACGTCCATCGTTATGATCGCCTCCAGCGTGGCGAACTACACCGTGCTCAACGTGGCCAGCCTTCTGACGAAGATGGGCGGCACCGAAGGACCGCGCATGGTCGTGCTCTTCAACATGGCTGTGACGCTGGTGGGCATTATCCTGGCAGTGATTCTGACCAAGCGTTTCGATAAGGATGCGGAGACCGCTTAACCAAATTTTGTTCTGCCAAAAACACCACCTCGCTCCAGCCGGAACTTCCGACCCCGCATGTGCCACCATCCGCAAGGGATAGCGGCGACGTCCAATCTGGTCGGAGGCAACATACGAGCAACCGATGAATTCAGATAAGCAGAGAAGAATCGAGCGCCGAAACATGGAATGTAGAAGCAGAGACTAGAGAAAGAGATTATAGAGATTATGAAGAGAAGACCGTTAGATCAGAACGTATTCCTGATTGGGTTCATGGGCTCCGGGAAGAGCTCCGTATCCCTTCAGCTGGCCGATATGACCGGTATGCCGAAGGCGGAGATGGATCAGATTCTCACAGACCGGGAAGATCTCAGCATCGCGGAGATTTTTGCGCAGAAAGGGGAACCCTACTTCCGGGCACAGGAGACCAAGCTGTTGAAGGAATTCGCATCCACGGGCCCGCAGGTGGTATCTTGCGGAGGCGGCGTCATCATGAAGGATGAGAACATCGAAGAGATGCGGAAGAGCGGCACCATCGTGTGTCTGACCGCAACGCCGGAAATTATCTACGAGCGCGTCAAGGACAGCAGAGAGCGGCCACTCCTCAATGGCAACATGAATGTGGAATACATCGCCGAGCTGATGGAGGCAAGACGTCCGTTCTACGAGAAAGCCGCAGATATGACCATCGATACGTCGCATATGCGAATTGACAAGGTAGCGGAAGCCATCTTGGAAGCCATTGCAGTACAGTAGCACGGAATCACAAGGCGATACCGCTAGTGTAGCGCGAGAATATCCAGGCAATTGCATACCGGGAAGTAGGGCAAAGGCATCGTAGGAAGCGGACAACGACGAATCGGCGTTCTTCCCGGCATGCTGCCGGACTCATGAACCGATAAGAAATCGATATCACACAGATAATAAATAGGGGATTCAAAGAAGGGAGATTATATTATGTCAAGCAAATTTCCAATCACCATCAGTTCCTGGACGCTGGGTGACCAGTGCTCCTTCGAAGAGAGAGTCAAGGCGGCCAAAGACGCCGGCTTCGAAGGCATCGGCCTTCGCGCGGAGACCTATGTCGACGCGCTGGCAGAGGGCCTTCACGACCAGGATATCTTAGACATTCTGGCGAAATACGACATGAAGGTCACGGAAGTGGAATACATCGTGCAGTGGGCGGAGGACAACCGTTCTTACGAGCAGAAATACAAGGAGCAGATGTGCTTCCACATGTGCGAGCTCTTCGGCGTGAACCACATCAACTGCGGCTTGATGGAGAACTACTCCGTTGAACACACCGCGCAGAAGCTGAAGGAGCTGTGCCAGAGAGCCGGCAAATACACCATCGGTGTAGAACCGATGCCATACAGCGGCCTGCCGGATGTGAAGAAGGCATGGGCTGTTGTCGACGGATCCGGCTGCGATAACGCGAAGCTGATTCTGGATACCTGGCACTGGGTTCGCGCGAACCAGCCATGCGAGCTCTCCGTACTGGAAGGTATTCCGGCAGAGAAAATCGTCTCCATCCAGATTAATGACGTACACGACAGACCGTACGCGAAGAGCATCCTGAGAGATGAATCCATGCACGACAGACTGGCACCGGGAACCGGCTACGGCAACACCGCCGCTTTCGTGAAGATGATTAAGGAGAAGGGCGTGGAGCCGAAGGCCTTCGGCGTAGAAGTCATCTCCGACGCTATCTTGGAGAAGGGCGTAGCCGAAGCTGCCAAGATTAACTTCGAGGGTACGAAGAAAGTCTTGGAAGAGGCTTGGCCGGAAATCCTGGAGAAATAGGTCCTGAAGCGATACGAGACATTCGGAAGGGTTTCGATGTATCGCAGATTAGGAGAGAGAAATATTAGAGATATACAGTCGCTATGCAATTAGCGTTACACAAGAGAAGAATACAAGTAGGAGGCAACAGAATGGAAAGCAGAATTACCGGACATACTCGTCTTTACGCACTCATCGGCTCTCCGGTGGGACACTCCGGTTCGCCGGCAATGTACAATTACAGTTTCGCCCGCAACGGGCTCGACAACGCGTACATGGCGTTCGAAGTTCCACTGGAGAAGGTCGGTGATGCGGTAGAAGCCATCCGCACTTTCGGCCTGGGAGGTTTCAACGTGACCATGCCGGACAAAGGCGAGATTTGCAAATACCTGGACGAAATTTCCCCGGCCGCTCAGCTGATTGGCGCTTGCAACACCGTTGTCATTGAGGACGGGAAGTTCATCGGCCACAACACGGACGGCATCGGTTTCGTGAGAAATCTTCACGAACATGGAATCGAAGTGGAAGGAAAGAAAATCGTGCTCTTAGGTGCCGGCGGCGCCGCTACTGCCATCGCCGCACAGACTTCCCTGGATGGCGCAGCGAAGCTGTCCATGTTCAACCGGGACGATGAATTCTACGCCAAGGGCGAGGGCATCATCGAAAGACTGCACGAGGCCGTTCCGGGATGCGATGCATCTATCACGAAGCTGGAGGATACCGAGGCGCTGAAGGCAGCCATTGCCGAGGCCGATATCCTGGTGAACGCCACGAAGGTCGGCATGAAGCCGCTGGACGATCAGTCTCTGATTAATCCATCTCTCTTCCGCGCAGACCTGGTTGTGGCAGACACCGTCTACAACCCGAAGGAGACGAAGCTGATTCAGGAAGCGAAAGAAGCCGGCTGCAAGGCGGCTATCGGCGGAATCGGCATGCTGCTGTGGCAGGGCGCAGCGGCATTCAAGCTCTTCACCGGCCAGGAGATGCCGGCGCAGGAAGTGCTGGAGAAGTTCTTCGCCTAGCCGGATGCCAGGTTTGTACATGGGTCGACAGGGACGATAGTGGCAATAGCGGCAACAGCGCGGAACCGGTAATCTCGCATTGCCGGATGTGCAAGCAGGTGAAATTTATTTTTACAAGAAAATATGGTTATGAAGTAGGAGGTACCATATGGAATTTAGAAACATGTTCTCGCCAATTAAGATTGGAACAGTGCAGATCAAGAACAGATTCGCGACACCGCCGATGGGCAACAATTTTGCCAACACGGACGGCTCACTCAGCGAGCGCTCGAAGGCGTACTATGGCGCGCGTGCGAAGGGCGGCTTCGGCCTGATTACCATCGAATCCACCGTCGTATACGAGAAGGCGAAGGGCGGCCCGCGCAAGCCGTGCCTCTTCTCCGATAGCACCGTGGACAGCTTCAAGATGGTGGCGGACGAATGTCACAAGTACGGTGCGAAGGTCTCCATCCAGCTACAGCACGCCGGCCCGGAAGGCAACTCTAAGCTGACTGGATATCCGCTGCAGGCAGCCAGCCCGATTCCGGCGGCGCTCGGCAGAGAGGTGCCGGAGGCGATTTCGAGAGAGGAGCTGTATCATCTGATTGAGTGCTACGGCGACGCGGCAGCTCGCGCGCAGAAGGCCGGCATCGACATGGTGGAGGTGCATTGCGCACACGGTTATCTGGTGAGCACCTTCGTATCGGCACGCACCAACAATCGTCTGGACGAGTTCGGTGGCTGCTTCGAGAACAGAATGCGTCTGCCTCGCCTGATTATTGAGAATATCCGCAAGAAGACCGGCGGCACCCTGCCGATTCTCTGCCGAATCAACGGAAGCGACGACGTCGATGGCGGACAGTCCGCTCAGGATGCAGCGGCTTTCGCGGCATATCTGGAAGAGGAATGTGGCGTGGACGGCATTCATGTCAGCCGTGCTGTTCACCTGCACGACGAGTTCATGTGGGCGCCGGGCGTGGTTCACGGCGGTTTCAACGCACCGTTCTATACAGAGATTAAGAAGGCCGTAAGCATTCCAGTCATCGCGGTTGGCCGTTTCACCGAGCCGCAGTACGCGGAGCTCGCTGTCAAGGAAGGCCGTGCGGACATCATCGCCTTCGGCCGTCAGAGTATTGCAGATCCGGAGCTGCCGAACAAGGCGGCAGAGGGACGTCTCCAGGAACTG
>CAVGMK010000108.1:0-10823 GCA_963630135.1 Oscillospiraceae bacterium | reverse complement strand
TCCCTTTGTCGTGAAGTTTCTGAATAATCTCAGTCCACGCTTCCGCACGACCTTCTGCACGACCTTCTTCTTTACCTTCTGTGAACATCTCTCTATATTTGTGATACAGTGTCATATAGCTCACCTCCCAATCTTCGTTGCTTCGGGCGCGATCCACTTCTCCCTGTATTCTAACAGATAGATTGGATTTAGGCAACGCACCACACAGATAGGCCAGGATTTCACGAAGATCCGGCGACATGGCACCCAGCTGACTTCTGGCATTGATGAATACCTTAAATGTTTCATCGTTCAAACGAAGCCCCGGCTTTTCCAGACACCGATTCTCAAAGGTATACCTTGGAAGTCCCTCGTGAAACAAGTCGAAAAGATTAATGAAGATGATATACGTTCGCTTCAAGTCGTTGTAATCCGCACCGGCGTTGATTAAATCGAGGTCGACAACACCTTGATAATAACGGCTTCTTTTGGGGATGTTGCCTGTATTGTTCGTTTGCATTTCGATGTCATAGACAACACCGGTTTCATCATCGAAATACACATCCAGCCGAACCCCCTTCCCGTCCGGCGTAATGTCAATCGTCTTCTGCTTTTCCGATGAGCGGATTCGAGCAATTTTCCTTCCCAGTAGCAATTCCACTAACTCCCTGCAGATGTCCGGATTGTTCTGCAGAATTTTACAGAAGAGGAAATCATCTGTAAATGTTAGCTCTCGATATTCCTTCTGTCTTCTCATATGTACCTCCGTTCTTTTGCCAAAAAAAGCCGGAAACCCATTCGGGTTTCCGACTGTAAACACAATGCCAGCATACCCGGCATGTATGTTGCTTCCATGTTGATTCAGTGCATGCACGTATTATGGTACCGGAAGAGCCGAAAAAAGTACTCCTGGTACTTTCGAATCCGCAAAAAACCTTGTATTGCCCCCCTCGCTGTGATAGAATTATTCGGCTATGGATATTCACGAGAAATACATGCGGGAAGCGCTTCGGCAGGCCGAATACGCCGCCTCAATCGGGGAAGTCCCGGTGGGCGCCGTCGTCGTTCGGGACGGAGCGATTATCGCGAGTGCATACAACCGGGTGGAGACCGACCGAAGCTCCTCGGGACATGCCGAGATGCTGGCCATTGACGCCGCGGAGAAGGCGGTGGGTGGCAAGTGGCTGACCGGATGCAGTCTCTACGTGACGCTGGAACCCTGTGCGATGTGCGCCGGCGCGATGGTGCTGGCAAGGCTGGACAAGCTGTACATCGGCACCATGGATCCAAAGAATGGCGCGTGCGGTTCCGTATTCAACGTGGTGCAGGAGGACCGCCTCAATCACCGGATGGAGGTGGAGACCGGTATTCTTTCGGAAGAATGTGCCGATATCCTGTCCGGGTTCTTTCGAAATATGCGAGCAGTGAAGGCATTGAAGCGGAAGCTCCGTAATACACAGCTACCGCAGGATAATACAGATGGAGGAAGTAATTCATGAAGAAGAAAAGCCTGATTGCCGTTGTGGCAGCGCTGATGGTAATGCTGGGAACCGTCATGGTTTCGGCAGATACCAGCGATTTCAAGCTGGTCAGCTCCTATCCGGAAGATGGCCAGAAGAACACATCGATTGAGAACGTCGGCGTGAAGCTTCGTTTCAACCGTTCCCTTTCCAGCGACAAGGCTCAGAAGAACAACGAGAACTGCGTGAAGATTGTCGACACGAATGGCAAGGAAATTCCGATTAAGGTTATGGCAAGCGAGAACGAGGAAGGCCTTCTTCTGGTTCTCGGTGATAACAATGACGAGAACTTCAATGTAGAGAATAATGCCGAGTACAAGCTGGTGATTTCCGGAGACCTGATGGATGACAATGGCGACAAGCTGGGTGAGGATACCACCATCACTTTCCAGACCTTCAATCAGAAGCTCAATAACATGATTAACATGGGCATGATGATTATCATCTTCGGCGGTATCACCGTGATGACGGTTCGCAGTGCGAATCAGGCTCGTGATGAGAAGGAGAAGAAGTCCGACAAGAAGATGGACGCTACTTTCAATCCTTATCATGAGGCGAAGAAGACCGGTAAGACCGTAGAAGAAGTAATCGAAGACCACAAGAAGCAGGAAGAGAAAGCCGCAAAGAAGTCCAAGAAGAAGAAGGCAGTCGAAGAGGAATACATCAAGGACTACCAGCTGAAGCTGAGCGAAATTCTTCCGAACGTATACAGTGTGGCGGGGCCAAGACCAATCTCTGCAGCGGGAGGTAAGTTCAAATCCTCTCGAGGCTTAGCATCGGAAGATTCGGATAGTAAGAAGAACAAGAAATAGTATTTTTTGAAAGGAATGCCATTGGCATTCCTTTTTTACGGGCGCACTATCTCAACCATTAAAGGAGCATCCCATGAATTCCGCCAATATGAATTCTTCTAATATGACCTCTATTATAATGAGAGCATATGCCAAGATTAATCTTTCCCTCGAGGTAATCAGGAAGAGACCGGATGGATACCATGATATTTCATCATTCATGCAAGATCTGGGTCTCTATGATGTAATAACAATGGGCATTTCAGCCGATTCCGTTCCATCCGAAATGCAAGAATATCATTCTGAAGATTGCAATGTGGAAGGCGTTAGGGTACAATTCTGTATGAATTATAGTGCAATTTCTTTGGGCCCGGACAACTTGGCGTTGCGGGGCGCAAAGGCGGTACTGAGGGCACTTCCCGAGAGCACCGCGAAGCCGGAGAGCATCTATCTCTGCATCGATAAGAAGCTCCCGGTAGCGGCAGGAATTGCAGGTGGCAGCGGCAACGCGGCCGTCTCTATGCTGGCGATGAATGCGCTGTGCGGCAACCCGTTCTCCCTGCGAGAACTCATGACGTTGGGCGCGGAAGTCGGAGCAGACGTTCCGTTCTCGCTGATGATGAATGCGAAGAAGAATGAACATCTGCTTCCGGGACTTCCTGGCATAGAAGAAGCCAGCGTAGCGGCAGAGATTGATGGAATCGGGGATATCGTCTCGCCGGCAGCGCCGAAGCCATATGCAGTCATTCTCATGAACCCGGGAATTGCGGTATCCACAAGAGAGGTCTACGAAGCCATCGACTCGGATGGGGATCGAGACGTGGTGGAAGACCTGTTCTACAATCGGATGGAGGAATATACGCTGTCTCATTATGAGGAGGCGAACACACTCAAGCAGGAGATGTTACGCCACCTTCACGCAGACTATGTCCTGATGAGCGGCAGCGGCCCCACCATGGTTGCCTACTATAGTTCCGGAGCGCAGGCGGCGCAGGATTATCAAGACACCCTGCAGTCTGACTGGTTCCATAAGAAGTGGAAGGTATGGTTAACAGAAAGCGGGGAAATGAGAAATGAACATCGACTTGCAAATTCAGAAGCCTCTGAGAGAACTTGTATATCTGGAACTGAAACATAAAATCCTGACCGGGGAGATCAAGACGCGCACGCGCCTGATGGAGATTGACTTGGCGGAGAAAATGAACGTCTCCCGGACGCCAATTCGCGAAGCGATTCGCGAGCTGGCCGCAGACGGACTTGTCACCATTGAGCCGAGACGGGGCGCTTACGTCTCCGATATTTCGGTCAAAAGCATGTTAGATGTGTTCGAAGTGCGCGAGGACCTGGAGGGACTGGCCTCCTACCTGGCGACGCAGCGAATCACGGATGAAGAGAAGCTGGCGCTGAGCAGAATCCACCAGCAGTACGAGGAGGCCGTTGCCAATCGCAACAAGGCCGAAATCGTGGAATACGACGAGAAATTCCACAATCAGATTGTCAGCTGCAGCCGGAACAAGACCCTGATCTACATGGTGAATCAGGTTCAGGAGCTGTCGCTCCGCTTCCGGTATCTCTACTACGATGATCCGAATGCCTTCGACCGGATTCCGAAGGAGCACAAGGACATCTTGGAAGCCATCATCTCCGGCGACCCGGACAAGGCACGCCAAGCAGCCGACTGGCACATCAAGGAGCTGAAGCAGTTCATCCTGGAGCTGCAGAAGGCGCAGTAGAATCCGCGTGAAGTCAGCACAGGGACAGTAAGTGATACGATACGAAGACTATTACCGCGGCCCACGCGCTGCAGCCGCGCGGTAGAAGTGCTGAGTTCGTATAGAATGACGCCTCCGATACCCTGCTACAGCGCGCCATGCACAGCTTGGCGAGCTTCCTGCAGATTTATTGAATCAAGGATTGCCCTGTAGCGCGCAGGCCGCGCATAGCGAAGCTAATCGGAGAATATCAATAGAAGAAACCATAAGATAATGATATCCCCGCCGCTTGCGTCCGCCGCAAGCGGCGCAGTGGAATCAACATAGAGTAATTGCATCAAGAACGGACTTGAAAGGAGAGGACTTTGGGAAAGAAACAGGGTAAAACGGGCTATCTGGTACTGGCCGATGGCACGGTTCTGGAAGGCAAGCGTTTCGGCGCGGAACGGGATTCTGTGGGCGAGCTGGTTTTCACCACAGGCGTAGAAGGCTACGTGGAGACACTGACAGACCCGAGCTATTACGGACAGATTGTCATGCAGACGTTCCCGCTTATCGGAAACTACGGCATGATGGAAGAGGATTATGAAGGAAAGTGCGCAGTGAAGGGCTACGTGGTTCGTGAGTACTGCGAGCACCCATCCAATTTCCGTTCGGAATATGACTTGGACACCTTCCTGAAGAACAATGACGTTCCGGGAATCTGGGGCATTGATACCCGTGCGCTGACCCGCAAAATCCGCGAGCACGGCGTCATGAATGCCATCATCTGCTCCGAGATTCCACAGGACCTCCAGGCAGTCCGCGACTACACCATCGTCGATGCGGTCAAGAGCGTTACCTGCAGCGAGCCATACATTGTGAAGCCGGAAGGCGAAGTGAAATATCATGTCACATTGATGGATTATGGGGCCAAAAGAAATATCATCCGCAAGCTCAATCGATACGGCTGTGAGGTGAAGGTAATGCCGAGCACCGCTACCGCCGAAGAGATTCTGGCAGATCATCCGGATGGCATTATGCTCTCCAACGGTCCGGGAGATCCGGAAGAGAACGTCGGACCGATTGCGGAGATTCGCAAGATGCTGAATCAGGCTCCAATCTTCGGCATCTGCCTCGGACACCAGCTCCTGGCACTGGCGCAAGGCGGCGAGACTTACAAGCTCAAATACGGACACCGCGGCGGCAACCAGCCGGCGACATCCACTGCCGGACCATCGGCGGGTCATACATTCATTACCACGCAGAACCATGGCTATGCGGTTCGCCCGGAGAGCCTGGAAGGCGTGGGCGAAGTGAGCTTCATCAATGCGAACGATCAGACCTGTGAAGGAATGAATTATCTGGACAAGAATGCATTCTCCGTGCAATTCCACCCGGAAGCGCATGCGGGTCCGCATGATACCAGTTTCCTGTTCGCGCGTTTCATTAAATTGATGGAGGAGTATAAGAATGCCTAGAGATAAAAGTATTAAGAAGGTGCTGGTAATCGGTTCCGGTCCAATCATCATCGGTCAGGCGGCGGAGTTCGACTACGCCGGCGCGCAGGCCTGCCGTGTGCTGAAGGACGAGGGAATCGACACGGTACTCGTGAATTCCAACCCGGCAACCATTATGACGGATAAGCATCTGGCGGATGAAATCTATCTGGAGCCGCTGAATGTGGAGACCGTCAAGAGAATTATCGAGAAAGAGAAACCGGACGGCCTGCTTGCCGGACTCGGCGGACAGACCGGTCTGACGATTGCGATGCAGCTGTCCCGCGACAACTGGCTGGAGGAGCACAACGTGCGTCTGCTCGGTTCCAATATCGAAGCCATCGATAAGGCGGAAGACCGGGAGCTCTTCCGTGACACCATGGAATCCATCGGAGAGCCTTGCGTGCCATCCGGTATTGCAGAGGATCTGGAGACCTCGCTTCAGATTGCGGAAGAAATCGGTTATCCGGTAATCGTTCGTCCGGCATTTACGCTGGGCGGCAGCGGCGGTGGTATTGCGGATACGGAAGAAGAGCTTCGCATTATCGCCCAGAACGGACTCGACCAGTCCCCGATTACGCAGATTCTGGTGGAGAAGAGTATCGCCGGATGGAAGGAAATCGAGTTCGAGACCATGCGCGATTCCATCGGCAACGTTATCCAGATCTGCCCGATGGAGAACTTAGACCCGGTTGGCGTGCACACCGGTGACTCCATCGTTGTTGCACCGACGCTGACACTGGCAGACAAGGAATTCCAGATGCTCCGTTCGGCTGCGCTCCGAATCATCTCTGCACTGGGTATCGAAGGTGGCTGTAACTGTCAGTTCGCCTTGAACCCGGACAGCTTCGAATATGCAGTTATCGAGGTGAACCCTCGTGTATCGAGATCTTCGGCACTGGCTTCGAAAGCCACCGGATATCCGATTGCGAAGGTAACCACGCGAATTGCGCTGGGATATACCCTGGATGAGATTGTCAACGACGTTACCGGTAAGACCTGTGCCTGCTTCGAGCCGACCGTCGACTATGTGGCACTTAAGGTGCCGAAGTGGCCGTTCGATAAATTCGCCGGTTCCAGCCGCAAGCTGGGTACCCGCATGAAGGCAACCGGTGAGGTCATGTCCATCGCGAACTCTTTCGAAGCAGCGCTGATGAAAGCCATCCGCGGTGCGGAAATTTCGCTGGATACACTGAATTTCAACTATACCGGCGAGAAGACACTCTTAGAGAGAATCGGTACACAGGATGACCACCGTATCTTCGCCATCTTCGAGGGCTTCAAGACGAAGCAGGTAACGGTGGATCAGGTACATGAGATTACGAAGATTGACCGCTGGTTCCTCCATAAGATTCAGAATCTGGCAGAGTTCGAGCTGGAGCTGGCAGAAGCCGGCAAGGGCGGAACACTTCCGGATGAGGTATATAAGGAAGCCAAGAGATTGGGTTATACGGACGAGGCTATTCGCCGAATCGGAAATGTCCAGGAAGTGCCGGGTGCTGATTTTAGCTACAAGATGGTAGACACCTGCGCAGCGGAATTTGACGCCATGACGCCGTACTTCTATTCCACCATGGATGGGGAGTGCGAGGCGAGAAGCTTCCAGCGGAGCGGCAAGCCGGTCATCATGGTACTGGGATCCGGCCCGATTCGTATCGGACAGGGTATCGAGTTCGACTACTCCTCCGTTCATTGCGTGTGGACACTGCGGGAGATGGGCTTCGACGTTGTTATCGTGAACAACAACCCGGAGACCGTATCGACGGACTACGATACGGCGAACCGCCTGTATTTCGAGCCGCTGCATCCGGAAGATGTGATGAACATCATCAAGGTCGAGAAACCGATTGGCGTCGTTGTGGCATTCGGCGGACAGACGGCCATCAAGCTGACACAGTTCCTGCATGACCAGGGCATTCAGATTCTGGGTACTTCTGCAGAGGGAATCGACCTCGCGGAGGATCGCGGCAAGTTCGACGCGCTTCTTGAGCAGTTCGGCATCAGCCGCCCGAAGGGTCAGAGCGTAACTACGATGGAAGGCGCGCTGAAGGCCGCAGAGGAGATTGGTTATCCGGTGCTCCTGAGACCGTCTTACGTTATCGGCGGACAGAATATGACGATTTCCGGTGACGAAGAGGATACCCGGAAGTACATGAAGAGAATTCTGGAGAACTCGAGTGATAATACGGTGCTGGTAGATAAGTACATGCCGGGCATCGAGCTGGAGGTCGATGTTATCTCGGACGGCGAGGATGTGCTGATTCCGGGAATCATGGAGCATATCGAGAAAGCGGGCATTCACTCCGGCGACTCCATCGCTGTATATCCGCCGTTCAACCTGACAGACAGACAGCTGCGCCGGATTGTGGATATTTCTGAGAAGCTAGCGCTGGCGCTGGGCACCAAGGGTCTGGTCAACATCCAGTACCTGCAGTTCAACGGCGAGCTGTACGTTATCGAGGTGAACCCGAGAGCTTCCCGTACTGTTCCGTACATCAGCAAGGTATCCGGCGTGCCGATGGTGGATCTGGCATCCCGCGTCATGCTGGGCGAGAAGCTGGATGATCTCGGATATGGAACCGGCCTCTACAAGACGCCGCCGTATGTGGCAGTTAAGGTGCCGGTATTCTCCTTCGAGAAGCTGACGGATGCGAACTCCATCTTAGGACCGGAGATGAAATCCACCGGTGAGGTGCTGGGTCTTGGAAGAACGATGAACGAGGCACTGTACAAGGGTTTGACGGCTGCCGGTTTCACCGTGCCGCATCGGAAGTTCGGCGAAGAGTACGGCGTGATGATTTCCGTACAGAAGAGAGATTATCCGGAAATTCTGCCGATTGCTATGAAGCTTCATAATCTGGGTATGAAGATCTACGCAACCCGCGGTACTGCCGAAGCTATTCGTACGCTGGGCATTGAGGTGACTCAGGTGCAGAAGGCGCAGAAGAATTCCGACATCATCGACCTGATGGAAAGTGGCAAGACGAGCTACATTATTTTCACCGGTCAGGCGAACGACGCCGCACTGGGAGATTACACCGCTGTCCACAAGAGAGCGATGCAGCTTGGCATTCCGTGTCTCACCAGCGTCGATACCGCCGGTGCGCTGGTCAACATGATTGAGTCGAGATTCTCGGCACAGAACACGGAGCTGGTAGACATCAACCATATGAGAACGAAGCACCGCAACGTGTACTTCACGAAGCTGCACAGCTGCGGCAATGACTATATCATCGTCAACAACTTTGACGGTCGGATTGAAGGACCAGAGTCGCTTTGCGTCAGTCTGTGCGACCGCAACCGTTCCATCGGTGGAGACGGTATCGTGCTGATTGAGAAGTCACGTAAGGCGGATGTCCGCATGAGAGTGTTCTACAGCGACGGCACCGAAGGCGATTCCTGCGGCAACGGCATCCGTTGTGGCGCGAAATTTGCCTATGAGGAAGGCCTGGTTGGCCGGAATGTCATCTCGGTAGAGACCCGGAACGGTGTCCAGAAGCTGAAGCTCTTCATGAGAGATGGCCGTGTCAGCTCGGTAACCCTGATGGTATCGGAGGATCAGTTCCATTATGAAGGAGAGATTCAGAAGGCGGCTTCGGCTAATCCGCTGATGGCGAAGACGATGCAGGAAGCATCCGCAATGGATTTCCGGACCTGCTCCATTGCCGACGGCGGACTCCACTGCCAGCTCTTCTGTGAGACCATCGATGCCATTGACATCGAGAAGATTGGGTCAACGCTGGAGTATTCCGATATCTTCAGCCGGCCGACATGCTTCGAATTCCTGAAGATTGTGGACCGCAACACCATGCGGATGAGAATCTGGGATGGTGCGAACGGTGCGGTTCTGTCCAGCGCCAGCGCCGCGTTCTGCGCAGCGCGCATGGCGGTAGAGATGGGATATTGCGACCGTGACAAGGAAATCACCGTGGAGACGCCGGGAGGTAACATTACCATCGTCTGCGGCGAAGAGCGGATTAGCCTGAATGGCGAGGTTTCCTTCGCATTTAGCGGGAAATTCTGGTATTAAGAAACTTATTTTTGGCCGAAAAGAGCCCTTGACGAGACGAGACGCCAGGGGCTCTTTCTGTAAGTGTACCGTGTTAATCGATAAGAAAATCCGGCAACTGACTCGAAGCGTTGTCATAGCTACGGGTCATGCGTTTGCTGAGAATGGGTTGCGCAATTCCTGAAGTGCGCGTTTTGTTCGATGAGGACGGTATAATGTTAAATTATTTTCAAACGATTTGTTGATATAATTAAATTATCTAAATGATAATCGCAATGACTTGAAAACATTCAATAGGGGGTATTAAGGGATAGCAAACGGCGCGGGATTGTACTATACTTTGGACAAGAAATGTTTCGTGGGCGGGGTTTCGCCCGGAAAGGAGTATGGAATGGGATTTTTAGAAGGTAAGACAGCGATTATTACCGGCGGTGGACGTGCGGTACTGAGTGATGGCAGCTGTGGTTCGATTGGTTATGGTATTGCAACAGCTTATGCGAAAGAAGGCGCCAATCTGGTAATTACCGGACGTAACGTGAAGAAGCTGGAAGATGCGAAGGAAGAGCTGGAGAGACTGTATGGCATTCAGGTGCTGCCGGTACAGGCAGATGTCAGCGCCGGTGCAGACAACGAAGCAACAGTTCAGAATGTAGTGAAGCAGGCAATCGAGAAGTTCGGCAGAATCGACGTGCTGATCAACAATGCGCAGGCTTCGGCATCCGGCGTTCCGCTGGCAGAGCACACGACAGAGCAGTTCGACCTGGCAATGTATTCCGGTCTGTATGCTGCATTCTATTACATGAAGGCCTGCTATCCATATCTGAAGGAGACCAAGGGTTCAGTTATTAACTTCGCTTCGGGCGCCGGCCTCTTCGGTAACTTCGGTCAGTGCGCTTATGCTGCTACCAAGGAAGGTATCCGTGGTCTGAGCCGTGTTGCTGCAACCGAGTGGGGCGGCGACGGCATCAATGTAAATATCGTATGCCCGCTGGCATGGACCGCACAGCTGGAGAAGTTCGAGCAGGCATATCCGGATGCGTTCAAGGCGAACGTGAAGATGCCACCGGCAGGTCACTACGGCAACGTAGAGACCGAGATTGGCCGCGCTTGCGTACAGCTGGCTTCCCCGGACTTCAAGTACATGAACGGCGAGACCCTCACACTGGAAGGCGGAATGGGCCTGAGACCGTAATGGAGATTGCCTTGTTGCGTTCATGCAATGGCGTGTGAATTTAATCCATGTATAACAGACACCCGCGGCGGAATGTGATTCCTGCCGCGGGTGCTTTGCTGTATAGAAGAGACGCTCTCGTTGGATGTAGGGCTCTCTCTGC
>CAVGMK010000107.1:0-6075 GCA_963630135.1 Oscillospiraceae bacterium | reverse complement strand
GCATCCCCATTCCGGGTCCGGCACCGGTGCGCGCCGAAATGTCCATTATTTCAATTCGAATGAATCTACTGTTCTCTGGCCTGGCGGTTCTTCACGGCCTTCCGGGCGCTGACATCGTCGCCTTCCCAGAAACGTTTGCCGGTCGTGCCGTCTAAGTAGCGCTCTGCTCCTTTGCCCAGTACCAGCACGATATCGCCCGGCTCTGCCATATCGATGGCGGCCTGAATGGCTTCCGCGCGGTTCTCGATATAGGTGTGCGGATATCCTTCTTTCATGCCGGCGGCGATTTCATCCGCCACCTTCTTTGGAGATTCATCGCGGCAATCCTCTTCGGTGAGGATGGAGAAATCGCAATACTGGCTGAAGTAATGCCCGAAAATCTCTCGATTTCCGGCATCTCTCTTGCCCGGTGCGCCGGATACCGTGATGATGCGCTGAATGCCCGGCAGGTCGTTCCGAACGTAATGCAGCAGCTTGTTGTAGCTGTCGTCGGTGTGCGCATAGTCCACGATGACACGGTAATTCTGTCCATAACGGATTTCGTCCATTCGTCCCGGGATGGACGGAATGTATTCGAACTCGTGAAGGATGTCTTCCATCTGGAGTCCGGCCTGGTGTAATGTGCCGGCAACGGCCAGCAGATTGTACAGGTTATAGGTAACCTGCAGATTCGTGGTGACCGGATATTCCTTCCCTTCGTGAACCAGGGTGAAGGCCATGCCTTCCGGGCTGTAGATGATGTCCTTGGCCATGTAGTCGGCCGGTTCTTCCAGGGAATAGGTCATGTATTTCCCGGTGCAGAGCGGTTCGATGCGCTTGCCGTACGGATCGTCGATGTTGACCATGGCAATGGCTTCCGGCTTCAGGTTCCGGAAGAAGAGAGCCTTCGCCTGGAAATACGTCTCCATATCCTTGAAATAGTCCAGATGTTCCCGGGTCAGATTGGTGTAGATGGCGTAATCGAAGTCGACCGCGCCGACACGCTTCTGAATCAATCCATGGGAGCTGGCTTCCAGCGAGACGGCAACAGCACCGTCTTTCCGCATCTGATTCAGCGTAGCCTGGAGCGGAATGATGTCCGGTGTGGTTAGCGGGACATCATACTTCTTGTCTTCCATCTGGCCGCCGATGGTGCCGAGATAGCCACATTCGCCTTTGTATTTGGTATAAATCTTGCTGATCAGGTAGGCAATCGAGGACTTGCCGTTCGTGCCAGTCACGCCGAAGACGGTCATGTGCTGACTTGGCCAGCCATTCAGCGAAGCCGCGGCTTCGTTGAGTGCGTCCAGCGAACTCGGAACCCGAACATAGATGACACCTTCCTGATCCTTCTTCGGCATGTCGTGTTCGTACACGATGATGGCAGCGCCGTTATCGACTGCCTGCTGTGCATAATCGTGCCCGTCTGCGGCAGAGCCTGGAATGCAGAAGAATATGTCTCCCTTCTGTACTTTGCGGGAATCAATGCATAGATTCATAATATTTTTAACTCCTTTATTGCAGTATGTATGTTACAATATCTTAGTCATTATAGCACACAACACAGGCGGATTCCATGATTTGCGGATGGCGCACCCGGTATCGATTATAGGGTGACAGAAGCCATCACACCGGCGGACTGTGCGACACATATAGCGAGGCAATCCAGAAGAAGATTCGGAAGGAATTCGGAAGGAAGAAGACGGAAGACAGAGGCCGGAAGACGGAAGTCCGAAGACCGAGAATAGAAGACGGAGGAGGCATTTCATGTCAGATTATATCGTTAGAGCGACAGCGGCGAATGAGACGGTTCGTGCGTTCGCCATTGATTCCACAGAGATGGCAGCAGAGGCGAGGGAGCGCCATCAGACGTTTCCGGTCGTGACCGCCGCGCTGGGGCGTCTGATGTCGGTGACAGCGATGATGGGTTCCATGATGAAGGGCGAGAACGACAAGCTGACAACCACTATCAAGGGGGACGGACCGATTGCCCAGATGACGGTGACGGTGGATAGCCACGGCAATGTGAAGGGATTCCCGGCAAATCCATGTGTCGATATTCCGCTGAAGCGCGCGGGGAAGCTCGACGTCGGCGGGGCTGTGGGTGCCGGTACACTGACGGTCAGCATGGATCTGGGGCTGAAGGAACCCTATAACGGCCAGGTGGAGTTGCAGACCGGTGAGATTGGGGATGATTTCGCCTACTACTTCACCGCCTCGGAGCAGACGCCTTCTGCCGTGGGGCTGGGCGTGATGATTAACACGGACTCGACGGTTCGCCATTCCGGCGGATTCATCATCCAGATGATGCCGGATGTAGAGGAAGAGACCATCGAGAAGCTGGAGACGGCCATTCAGCAGAGCCAGACCGTGAGTGAGATGATGGAATCCGGAATGAAGCCGGAGGACATGATTCAGACGCTATTGCAGGGCCTGGAACCGGAAATCTTCGAGACCATGCCGGTTCGCTTCCATTGCGGATGCTCGAAGGAACGCGTTGCCGGTGCACTTGCGACCATTCAGACCGGGGAGCTGGATCAGATGATAGAAGACGGAGAGGATATTGAAGTGAAGTGTCATTTCTGCAATTCCACGTATCAATTCTCGGTTCCGGAGCTTCAGGAAATCCTGGCGAAACGGGTGACCGATGGGAAGGAAATTGAATAATTGTAAATATTAACAAAAGATTTATTATTTTTTATGATAAAACACTGGACAAATGCGGGGGAGGGTGTTAACATAACACCTGTAGTCGAAATTGGAAGGAAGGAGACCGGAAGGAATGTACAACCTGTTCTTTACAGCAGCAAGCTTTACGTTTATGTTTTTCTTTTTTGAAAAGAAGAACATTTTTTGCTGCGGTTAATTCAGGGTACAGGAATTCTCGTTTCTGAATACGATGGACAATCCGCAGCTTGCTGCGGATTTTTTTATTACAGGGAGGTTATTGAATGATTATCACACTGAAGCCTCAGGCTGAGGAAGAACAGAAAGACCAATTGAAGTCCTGGCTGTCCGGGCTGGGACTCGATGTCGATGAGACGGAAGAAGAGGACCACATCCTCCTGCGCCTCATTGGCGATACCTCGGTGATGGACGTGAACATGGTGGAAATGCTGGATATCGTTTCTTCTGTTCGCAAGATTTCCGCGCCGTACAAGAAGGCGAACCGCCAGTTCCATCCGAATGATACCATCGTGGATGTGAACGGCGTCAAGATTGGCGGCGGACACTTTGCTGTGATTGCCGGTCCTTGCTCGGTCGAGTCGGAAGCCCAGATTATTGAAGTCGCCCAGCGCGTCAAGGCGGCCGGTGCCACATTACTTCGTGGCGGTGCCTTCAAGCCGAGAACCTCTCCGTATGCATTCCAAGGCATGAAAGCGGACGGCATTGATCTTCTGGTCAAGGCCAAAGAAGTGACCGGACTCCCTATCGTGACCGAGATTATGAACGAGAATCATCTGCCGCTGTTCGAGAATGTCGATGTGATTCAGGTTGGCGCCCGCAACATGCAGAACTTCGAACTCCTGAAGGCGCTGGGCAAGACGCGGAAGCCGATTCTGCTGAAGCGGGGGTTGGCGAATACGCTGAAGGAATTGCTGATGAGTGCGGAATATATCATGGCAGGGGGCAACGAGAATGTTATCCTGTGCGAGCGTGGCATTCGTACCTTCGAGCCGCATACCCGGAACACGCTGGATCTCTCCGCTGTTACCGCACTTCACGAGCTGTCCCACCTGCCGGTGGTAGTGGATCCGAGCCATGCAACCGGCATCCGCTCCTTCGTAGAGCCGATGGCCTGTGCGGCGACTGCCTGCGGCGCCGATGCCCTCATGATTGAGGTCCACAACGACCCGGCTCATGCGCTGTGTGACGGACCACAGTCCCTGACGCCGGATCAGTTCGACGGCGTGATGGAGAAGGTTCGCCGGATTCGCACGGCAATCGGAATGGAATAGGAGAATGCGGAAATGAAACGATATGCGATGGAAATCCATCCGGATAAGAAGAATATCCGGTTGCATTATACGGATGCACAATGGAATCCAATGGGAATGGGAACGTCGCAAGGCTTGGGTGACGATTGGAATGGAGCAGTCAAATGAAGCTGAGAGAAATCGGAAAATATCTGAATGAAATCCAGGATGGTGGCAGGATTTGCATCGTTACCGACAGCAATGTGGTACCACTGTACCTGAAACCCTGCCGGGATTCTCTGGAATCGGCCGGTTACGAGGTCTACGAATATATTCTCCCAGCCGGCGAGGCTTCCAAGAATGCGGAGAATTACCTGAAGCTTCTGGAATATCTGGTATCCGTCTCCATGACCCGCTCGGACGGTATCGTTGCCCTGGGTGGCGGGATGGTCGGCGATCTGGCAGGCTTCGCTGCGGCCACGTACATGAGAGGTATTCCCGTCTATCAGGTGCCGACCACGCTATTGGCGGCGGTGGATTCCTCGGTTGGCGGGAAGACCGCTATCGACCTGCCGGCGGGAAAGAATCTCGTCGGAGCCTTCCATCAGCCGAAGCTGGTCTTGCAGGACTCTTCGCTCTTAGATACGCTTCCACCGGAAATTTACCGGGAAGGCATGGCGGAGGTCATCAAATATGGCATGATAGAGAGCCCATCCCTGTTCGAAGCGCTGAAGGATCCGGCAAAGACGAAGGAGAATTTGCAGGATGTCATAGCCACTTGCGTGAATATCAAGAAGAAATATGTCGAAGAAGACGAGCGGGACATTGGCATCCGTCACAAACTGAATTTCGGACATACGCTGGGGCATGCGATGGAAATTCTGAGTGATTACAATCTGAGCCACGGAGATGCGGTTGCGAAAGGCATGTACTGGATGACGCAAATCGCCGTCACCGAGGGCTGGTGTGAACCTCGGGTGCTGGAGGAACTGGAAACCATCCTGATAGCCTATGGATTTGATTTGACCCTGGATTACAACCGGGATGAAATCTACCGGGTGCTGTGCTCCGATAAGAAGAGAACCGGCAATCGAATTCGAATCGTCACACCGGATGAAGTCGGACAGTGCCGGATTCGCACGATGGAATTGGAGGAGGTGAAAGTCCTCCTATGAATGAGATAGCACGAATGAAAAATCAATCTTTCATGAATCAGTCGTCCATAGCGAATGAGACGCAAATGGAAACGAAATCCGAAGTAAATGAGATACGGATGGAAGAGCGGTCTGCAGCGAATGAATGCAAAGATTCAAGGGAAAGCACGATATCTTCCATGAACGGAAATGCCCGGATGAAGGAAATCGAAATTCTACCCTCTAAGTCCGAGGCACACCGTATGATTATTGCTGCGGCGCTATCGAAGAATCCGTGTGAGATTCCCTTGCGGGAGACATCGGATGACATCGAAGCCACACGGGCGTGCATGCGGGCGATTCGGGAAGCACGGGAGACCGGCGAACCGGCAGAGCTCTATTGCAAGGAGAGCGGGTCGACGTTCCGCTTCCTGATTCCGGTGGTTGCCGCGCTGGGAATCGAAGCCCACTTCCATCCGGAAGGCCGGCTTCCGCAGCGGCCGCTGTCACCTCTGTATGAAGAACTGACTGCCCACGGCATCCGCATGTCGGAACTCGGAAGTGTACCCTTCGTTGTTCGCGGGAAACTCTCTCCGGGGGAGTACACCATCCCGGGAAATGTTTCTTCCCAATATATTACCGGACTTCTGCTGGCGCTTCCGCTGTTACCGGGCGGAAGTACCATCCGTGTGACCGGCGACAGACAGTCGATGGGTTATATCGATATGACCCTGCGCGTACTGGAGCGATTCGGTATCCGCATTAGGACGGAGCAAGTAACGGATAATCATACCACTGCGAAGACAACCCACTCGGCGAGGAATGACTCGGTGGAGGCGATATCGGATCCGACCGAGGCGCAGACAACCAAGCCGGCGATGATGACGCCGAAGATTCCGGGAAGCCCGAAGCGGAGGACTGAATCGACAGCGGAAGACCTCATTTTCCGGATTCCCGGCAATCAGGAATATATCGCACCCACAGATTGCACGGTAGAAGGGGACTGGTCCAACGCCGCCCCCTGGCTGTGCATGGGGGCCATCGAC
>CAVGMK010000106.1:0-19507 GCA_963630135.1 Oscillospiraceae bacterium | reverse complement strand
GCGAATTTCAATTCGGGCCGGAAGCAAAATCGGACCACCGAAGTGGCCCGATCTCGCGGAAGTGTATGTACGTCTGAATATTGTTATGAAAGTCCGATTCAATCCGGAGACTATACCCAGTTCACCATGACACCGGCGAAGAGTACGGATACGATGGATACCGATACCATTCCGGCGATGATCATTCTCGGCATGATGTGCTGACGGATGATGTTGACTTCCTCTTCGGTCTCGCCGACAGCCTTGGCTACCTCAGTCGGAACGATGTAGGTTCCCGGGAAGCCGAACAGTGCGGTGATGCCGAGGGCGAAGGACATGTACCAGCTCTCGTGGAAAAGCTTACCGATAACGATGGATACCAGTGCGCAGCTGGCCAGACCGATAACGAAGATGACGATCATCGGCTTGATCATGGATACGAGCTGGCCCGGTGTGGTGTTCGCCAGGTTGGCGAATACGTTGGTCAGTACGGCGCCGATAACGAAGGTGAAGCCGTTGGCTTTCTGCATTGCGCCTTCTTCCAGGAATCCAAATTCGTGGAACAGTACGCCGAGAATCAGGCAGATAACGAGCATGTTCACGGTGCCACCGGTCAGGTTCGAGAGATACTGCGCCAGGCAGGCAATGATGGCCAGCTTCGCCAGCATGAAGTTGTCGCCTCTGTACTGATCCGGTACATCCGGGATGAACTTCAGCTTGGATTTCTTGGTCTCGCCGTCGGCAGCTACTTCAGCTACACTAGTGAGCTCGCCGGCGCGAATCAGGCCGCGAAGTCTCATGGCTTCCTTCTTGCAGAGGATGGAGGCAATCGGGAATCCGATAACGCCCTGCATGATGAGGACGATGGAGCCGAACAGAACGACGTCCGAACCGGCATTCTTAAGTGCTTCCGACATAACCAGGAAGGCAACCACACCGCCACCGACGATTGGTGCGGAAATCAGCGCCTGATAACGGTCAATAAAGAGCTGACCGATGAAATATACACCCAGGCAGATGCCGATGGTGGAACACAGTACCAGTACCACGGTCTTCCACTCTGCAATCAGCTCTCTCAGCTTGATGGTGGTACCCATATGTACCAGCATCAGGCCAACAGTAACGCTGGCGAATGCCGACAGGCCGGAATCCTGGAATACCGTTGCCGGAAGGCCGTTCCAGAAAGCGATAGCGAATACGATGGATGCTACGAACAGCATCGAAATAATAGCTTTACTCTTGGTAGCGATAAAATCGCCCAGCGCGTATACCACCAATACGATGGTCAATGCATATAACCCATTCATCATTTAACTCCTTCTTGTTCCCTTAATAATAACATCTACTTGTTGCTGTGATGCGCCAGATACTCATAGGCACACTGGCAATGAGCGGCGGTTCCGTATGGAAGTCCGGCTTCATCAATTCGCATTTTCGGATTGTGCATGGAATATTCATACCCATCCTGTGGAGAACCGCATCCGACGTTGGCGAAGAATGTCGGGACGTATTGACAGAGGTTGGCGAAATCCTCGGATCCGGCAATCGGCTGAATAATCTCAACCTGCGCCACATCCTCCAGATATTCCTCCATCTCCAGCGTCAGTTCTCTATCATTCACATTCGGTGCGACGCCGAATGGGAAAGCCACATCTGCTTCTCCGCGCCATGCCTTCGCAATTCCTTCGGAGAGCTCCACAATGCGCTTCTTCATGAATTCGCGTTTCTCCGGTGTATAGGCGCGCATATTGCCTCGAATGACCGCGGTCTCCGGGATAATGTTGGCGGCATTTCCGGATTCCATACTGCCGATGGCCAGGACGACGTTGTCGTTATAAGCGGTCTCCAGGATCGGCATCTGCTGCAAAGCATTGACGATGTTCGAAGCGATATGGACAGCGGATACGCCGGCGAATGCGGTGGATCCATGGGCAGCTTTACCGGTAACCGTTATGCGGAACTCATCTGCCGAAGGCATCATCTTCTCTCTGGCCAGCGAAATGTGTCCCGGATGCGTATCATGCGCACCGCACGGACCGGTGTTGATGTGGAAGCCCATGGCGGCATCCACCTTCGGATTCTCCAGGATTCCTTCTTCAATCATGCGTTCCGAACCCTTCAGCATTTCTTCTGCCGGCTGGAACATGAATTTGACGGTGCCCTGAAGTTCGCTCTCATGTCTCTTCAGGATCTTCGCAGCGCCCAGGAGCATTGCCGTGTGGCAATCGTGGCCGCAGCTGTGGCATACGCCATCAATCTCGCTGCTGAATTCCTCGCCGCTGTCCTCCTGCTGCGGAAGCGCATCCATATCGGCCCGCAGCATGATTACCGGCGCTTCCCCGGTTCCGGCGATGCAGGTCAGTCCGCCGCCGAGCTTCTTCGGTTCGTATCCGTAAGATTCGAGCTGTGTTGCCACGAACTCAATCGTCTCCGGAAGGTCAAATCCAAGCTCCGGCCGGCGGTGGATATGTCTTCGATTCGCGATGATTTCGTCCTTGATATCCATCGCTTCTTCTAAGAATCGATTCATTTCCCCTCTCTTCTCCTTTCCTTACTTTGTGGAGTACTTTACCTTGTACCTTTCTTGTTCTTCCCTTTATCTTTGTTTTCTAAATTGTAACCGCAATCCAGGGTACTTGTGAAATGCCTAGAAATAATGCGGTCATAAACAAAAAGAATAAACCAGACCACGGGGCAAATAATTTGATGTATAATATAAGAAATCTAAGGGGCTTTCCGATGCCGTGTTATCGTCATTATCCGCACCGTGAATACCAAGGATTATTCCATCCTTCCCCTGCTAACGCGATGAATGCACGGGAAGCACGGACAATCGAGAAGCGGAAATTGACAACGGAAGATATGGAAGCGATGCCTGTAGACAGAACAGCGAATCCGTTATCAGAGAAGCGAAAACAAAGAAAGAAGAACATCCATGGAAATCAGACAGATATATTACGCGCTTGAAATCGCCAAATGCCGGAGCTTCTCGGCAGCAGCGCGAAATCTCTACATCACCCAGCCGGCGATTACCCACCAGATTAAGGCGCTCGAAGAAGAGCTTCAGGTCTGTCTCTTCAAGAGAAGCACCCACGGCGTGGAGGTCACGCCAGACGGTCATAAATTCTGCGAATATGGCATGAAAGTCATCGAATCCGTGGACGACCTTCGGGCGGCCTTCCACCTAGGCGGTCCGGATGATTATCCGCTCCTCCAGATTGGAGTCTTCCCATTCTACGGCTCTTCGCCGCTCCAGCACATCCTTTCCACCTTCTTCGCCAGCAATTACAAGGTTGTCGGCAACCTCAAGACGGTGGATAATTATGAAGCTTTCAACCTGCTGAGTGCCGGAGACCTGGACTTCGCCATCATCAAGATTCGGGAGGAGAACATTCCTTCCAATATCTCCTACGTCACCCTGAACTGCGAGAACATCTATGCGTTACTCAAGCGGGATGAGAAACTGATTCAAGGCGGAACCCTCTCCATGCAGGATCTGGGCAAATTCCCGCTGCTGACCGGTGAGACCGACTCTCACTACTACAAGGAAATGCAGGAGCTCTACGAGAAGAACGGCATCCCGTTCCAGCGGAGCTTCCTCAATACCAAGGAAACAGCGCTCATGGTGGAGATGGTCAAAAATGGGTTCGGCACGCTACTGGCGACCGAGCATGTCGCCCGTTCTCTCGAGAGCGATGAAATCATGTCGCTCCGTATTGTCCCGAACCAGACCTTCGAGACGATTCTCGCTTACCCGCAGAATCGCAAGCTCAGCGGAATCTATCTGACGTTCAAGAATTACGTCATGGATCAGTACCGGGATGTCAGCGCGATGCCGCGGGCAATCAAAGAGGATTAGCGACGTGTTGAAATAACATGCGGAAATAACATACAGAAATAAGAGAGTCGCGAAAGGTCAATCCGCGAAATACAATACTTCCGTATTTACTTCGTCATGGCTGAAGATTCTCACCGCCGGCGTGAACTCCGGCAGAACTCGTCCGAAGCGAAATAAGCAAAATACCGGGAAGCTCAGAGAACAAAATATAGAATATATAGATATTTCAGAACATTTGATATAGAATGCGTAGATAGATGCTATATCAGATTCACGAAACGGAGTGAAGAAAATGCGCAATTGGATTCCGGAGAAGAAAAGACGTTTCATCGAACAGAACGCCTGGATGGTGTGCGGGAACGTGATTTTCGCCTTGGGCGTCAACATCATCATCAACCCAATCGGCCTGTACAACGGCGGCTTCATGGGCATGTCCCAGCTGCTCCGTCTGTTCTGCCTGAACGTCCTGCACGTGCCGGTTCCGGCCGGCATCGACCTTGTGGGTATCATCTACTTCCTAATCAATGCCCCGCTCTTCATCTTAGCGTACAAGGTTGTTGGCCGTGACTTCTGCGTCAAATCCGTCATCTCCATCGCCATCGGCTCCATCGCCCTGGCGGTTGTACCGACGCCTTCCTCGCCGGTCATCCATGACACCCTCGCCGCATGCTTCGTCGGCGGTATCGTGGCCGGAAGCGGCGCCGGCATGGTTATGCGCGGCGGCTCCTCGGGCGGCGGCGGCGATATCCTCGGCATCTGCATGGCGATTCGCCACCCGAATGCCAAGGTCGGCGTCCTCAATATCATCATGAATACCTTCGTCTACGGCATCTGCCTCTTCGTGTTCAACATCGAGGTGGTCATCTACTCCCTCATCTACAGTACGATTCTGGCCATCTTCCTTGACCGCATGTTCATCCAGAACATCAACGTCCAGGCCATGGTCTTCACGAAGAACTCCACCGTCTCCGACGCCATCCTAACCCAGATGGATCGCGGCGTCACCGACTGGAGCGGCGAAGGCGCCTACACCAAGGAGAAATCCTACATCCTCGTGACCATGATCTCGAAGTACGAAATCGAGCGCCTGCTCAGCGTCGTCCGCGGTATCGACCCGAATGCCTTCATCATCGTGACGGAGGGCACCAAGGTCTATGGCAACTTTAAGAAGAAGCTGTCCGATTAGGCTAGGACTTTCGGAGACCCCCATTCATTCAGGCCGAAGACCTGTGGGGCTATGAGCCGGAAGCTTCTGGCACACGATACTTGCACAAGTCGGGAATGCTCGGCAGGATACAATTTATTTTTAACCGCTAAAAATACGACCGGTTGTCCGTAGACTTCCGGTCGTATTTATTATTCTTCAAGCGCCTGGCTCAGCTCATCCACATTGCGGACGAATTCATAGTAGGCGAAATCCTTCTCCGGCAAGAATCCCTTCTCCGTCATCTCCTCGAAGAAATGATGAAGCGTGTCATAGAATCCATTGATGTTGTAGAAGAAAGCTCTGTTCTGAATGCGATTCAGCTTCCGGAGGGATAGCACCTCGGTGATTTCCTCCAGCGTCCCGATGCCACCCGGCATGGTGATAAATATATCGCCCAGCTCCAGCATCCGCGTTCTGCGGGCGGACATGGTCTTGACCACTTCGAGGGTATGGGCACCGACGTGTCCCACCTCTGCGGCGAGAAGGAAATCCGGGATAACACCGACAACGCGGCCGCCGTTATCCAAGACGGTATCTGCAATCAGCCCCATCAGTCCGATATTGCCGCCGCCGTACACGAGTGTGTGGCCGCCCTTTGCAATCCATAGCCCCAGCTCTACGGCCGCGGTCTGAAATTCCGGATCCGTTCCCATGGACGATCCGCAGTATACTGTCACATTCATGTTAATGTACCTCCCTGATTTCAGTTCGAATCATTATACATCGAAAATCTCCGGGGATGCAACACGGCGGGATGCAAGGACAACCTTCCTTATTTTGCGGTAGTATCATTCGGGATGGGCGGAATTGGAAATTTGAACACTAAAATGGGGCAGCCGCAGCTGCCCCATCGATAGTATGTAATTTCATATTATGCGCACCACCGAATCTCCTCTTGGTCAAAAGCACATATTATTCGCCGAACATCTCCGAGGATGCAACGATGCAGGAAGCCATATACGGTTTCAGTCCTTCTAGCTGCTCTGCACATTTCCCTAGATCCTCTGCGGTAGTGTTCATCATCTGCTTCCGGCGAAGCGCGCGATACTCGTCGGTAATTCCGGAAAGATAGAACTTATCTGCCATATAACCGCGGTTTCCTGCAGTCAATACCGGCTCAGTTTCCGAAATCGCGCCGATGATAACGCCGGTCAGATCCGGGCTACTCTCACAGAACTCGGTTAGGAAGGCCGGAACGCTGGCATAAGTCTCCAGGCTCTCCTCCGGATTCGGATCTCGATAGGAGAAGTATGTCACCATACCATCTGCTGATACGGACATCCCGGTACCATAAGCGCCGCCCAATACGCGGACCTGATTCCAGAGGTAATCCATGCTCACGAGCTTCGCCAATACCGACCAGGCGCCGGAATTCTCTACCGAAAGTGAATTCAGATTACCGGCTGTGGCGCTGTAAGCAACCGGTGCCGGAATCGATAGGAAGGAACACGGTAGCGGAAGGTCATCGGAATTATTGATTCCGATGGTGTTCACCATTTCGTAGGCGCGATTACCGTCAGCGTTGTCCGCCAAGGCTTCTGATTTCCCGGCTGCTGTAGCATCTACTATAGCATCTTCTCCGGCAACATCGCCATCTTCATGGAATCCTAGGTTATCCATCATCGTCTGAGCGAATTCAATATCTTCTGCGTCTTTCTCTCCAAGAAATTCGCTATCCAGAAGCTGCTGAATTCTTCCCTTGTACGGAGTTTCTTCCCCATCCCCGGTCACAGATATCATCATATCCGAGCCAGAGATAATTCTTTCCGATAAGGAAGCACACAGTGCCTGGAGTGCATCCAATGCCTGATTTCCTTCGCAAGAGATAAGTTCTTCCCGCTCCGAATTCTCTGTCTCGCCATCCAGAAGCGCCGCTACCTGATTATTAATCCACTCGATATAGCTCGGGCCTTCCGCCAGGTCCGTCAGCTCCCCCTTCTTCGAGATTTCAGACATCGCCCGCATCATCGCCATGCTATGACCATTCATAATCATTTCCTGCTGTCCCAGCTCTTGCTGCTGATAGAGGATGGTGGCGATTTCATCGGTACAACGGAAATCCGTCTCCTTCAGGATTCGAGCGACCAATGCCAGCGCCTCGTCCTCGCGTTCCGCCAGATAGCTGGTGTTGACGCGGAGATAGCAGCGAAGGCTGTGGCCTTCCACAGACTCCATGATATCCAGCGCAGCACTGAATCGTCCGAGGAGTCGGTTCTTCTCGCGGTCCAAGCTGTTTTTATCCAGGTCATGAAGCGGCAGCTCACCATAGAGTCCGGTCAGGAACGATATCGCGGAGAGCGAAGGAACCAGTTCGGTTTCCAGTGGAAAATACAGGTTCAGATAGCAAATGCCCTTCGTTGCCTCGCGGTGCCACAGCGTCCCGTCCGAGAGAACATGGGTATTCAGCGGCATCGGATCCGCAGAAATGTCTTCGATATCCAGCACCGGAATGCACCGAAGCGTCTCCTCTGTGTCCGGCGTCTCCTGCCATTCTTTGAGATCCTGATTCTTGCGAACCAGCGCGTCGATATCTTCCGCGTTCATCTTGCCGAAGATATCCTCCAGGCGCGCCCCTTCCGCCGCATCCTCCTCTTCCAGAAGAGTCGCCGACGGATTCATGAGCACGCTGGCGGTATGCGGATTCCGGATGAAGATTTCATCCAGGTATTGCACGAAGCTACCATCCCGGATTTCCTGACGTAGCTTGGTAAAAGTATCTTTCGTCCGGAAACACTGTACCGGATCGCCGCCATAGAGCCATGTCTCCAGCATCTGGACGCCATTCATCACGCCTGCCGGGTCTTCTCCGAAATCTCGTTCTCTCGCCTGGAACTCCTGCTGGCAGAGCAGCGCTTCCAGCTGCGCCGCATCCAGGCCTTCCTCCTTCAGGCGAAGAAGTTCATCCTGAATGGCGGATTCAATATCTTTCCGGCGTGCAGGATCCATATTCCGTACGGTGAGAAGCACGAAGGGCTGCAGCATGCCATCCATCATCGTGATGGAGACATCATATCCCAGGCCGGCCTCCAGAATGGTTCGCCGAATCGGGGATGCATTGCTCCCGGCCAGATAATCTGCCAGAATGCGGGCTGCATAGATTTTCTTCTGATCTTCATAGGTACCGATGACATAACCCAGACCCAGGTAGCCACTAGTGTCTTCTTCGTCCTCGGCGGCAAAGGCATATTCTGCCTCGCTTTGCACCGGACGCTGCAGAGGAATCTGGATATTCATCGATTTCTTCTCGAATTCCCGGAGGTATTCTTCATCGATAATTCGAAGCGTCCGCTCAATGTCCACCTCTCCGTCCAGGATAATATAGGCATTGGACGGATGGTAATATTTCCGATGCGTCTCGCAGAAATTCTTATAATCCAGCTTCACGATGGACGCCGGATCTCCGCCGGCTTCGTAGGCATAGCAATTATCCGGGAAGAGCGACTTCGTGACGTAAGTGCTGAGAAGAGAATCCACCGAGGAATGATCCCCCTTCATCTCGTTCAGTACCACGCCGTTGCAATACGGCGTTCCTTCTTCTTCGTCGAATTCGTAATGCCAGCCTTCCTGCAGGAAGATGTTCTCGTTCTCGTGGACGATAGGATGGAATACCGCATCCATATATACACGAAGAAGGTTCTCGAAATCCTTCTCGTTCCTGCTGGACACCGGAAAAACGGTTTTATCCGGGAATGTCATCGCATTGAGGAACGTATTCATCGAACTCTTCATCAGATGGACGAATGGTGCCTTGGCCGGATAACGGCAGGAGCCCTGAAGCACGGAGTGCTCCAGAATATGGAACACTCCGGTATCATCTTCCGGCGTCGTACAGAAGGAGATGGAGAATGTCTTGTTGTCCTCCCCGTTCTGTAGCCACCCCAGCTTCGCGCCGGTAGCGCGGTGCTCCATCTCATAGAACACCGCATCGATCTCCGGAAGCGTGGTGATATTCTTGACTTCAAAGCCACAGATGCAATCATTCATTCTCATTGTGTTATTACTTTCCTTCTTTCTCTTTCTTCTCCTCTTCGAGGATTTCTTCCATACACTTGGCAACAGCCTTCGACAGCTCGTTCGGGCAGGAATTGCCGCCGTGACAGGTGATTCCGCGCGTTCTGCGGATAACTTCTTCTGCTTTCATGCCATCGCAGAGCGACATCACCGCATGGCTGTTTCCGTCGCATCCACCGACAATTTCTACATTCCAGATATATCCGTCAATGTAATCGAAGCGAATCTCGTCCGCACATACGATATCGTCTGTCTTAAATACATAATGTTTGTCCATTTCTTTCAATCTCCTTATCTTTATGATATAGCATTTCATCTCTTCCGAAGCAGTCACGCATCCAACCATCTGGACCTTCTGCGGGAGCCATTTGAATATCTCATTCTCCGCCATTACAATCTCTGATGTCTTCTTTCGGCATCGTGAGCCGACTTTCTTCCGAAATTTTTCTTCCTACTCTATGCATTCTGCAGATTGCAGAACGTCGTATACATTTCATTATTGCCATACAACGACTCGTGGTTGCCCACACCGACAACAGCTCCATGATCCAACACCACAATCTGGTCCGCATGCTTGATTTCATTCATGCTATGGCTGACGATTACGGAGGTCCGTCCTTCCATCTCTTTGTGAAGCGATGCCCGAACCTTCTCAGAAGTCTTCGTATCCAGGCTGCTGGCTGCTTCATCTAAGAGAAGATAATCCGGGTTCCGGATAATCGTCCGGGCAATGGCAATCCGCTGCCGTTCTCCGCCGGACAGCTTACCGCCAATCTCGCCGACCGGGGTATCTAAGCCTTCCGGTAACGCTTCCACGAACTCCTTCATGTTGACCTTCTCCAGCGCATGATACAGGACGTCTTCCGACGGCACCTCTTCGAAACCGAAGGCGATATTCTCCGCCAGACTCGTCGAGAGAAGCGGGCTGTTCTGCTGAATATATCCGAAGGCACTTCGCCATTCATTCAGGTGAATGTCTTCTGCCGGACAGTCGCCGAAATAGATGGCACCCTCGGTTGGCTGATAGAAGCGGTCAAGAAGCTTCAGTATTGTGGTCTTGCCGGCACCACTCGGTCCGACGATAGCCGTGATTTTCCCCTTCGGAATCGTGAATGTCACGTGGTCCAGGATGACATCGTCGTCATATTGGAAAGTGACATCGCGGAATGTAATATCCGCATCCGGTAGCGCAAAGGACTTCTCGCATTCCATCTTCTCGTCCGGCAGCGCAATCAGGCGGCCGGCTTCTTTCGTCATACCTTCGACTTCCCGGATGGTCTCGTAGCACATAATCGGCTGGACGATATACACCGGAATAATCTCCATGTAGAGCGCCAGGGTAACCAGGTCCTCGCCGGTAATCAGGTTCTTCGATGCCAGATATCCGCCGTACACCAGCAGAATGACCTTGGCAAATGCCGCAACCGAATATTCCAGCGGCTGGACGATAATCTGAACCTTGGCCACGCTCTTATCCTTCTGATACAGCGCTTCCGTCTGTTTCTTCGCCGTCCGGACTTCCCTTTCCTCCGTTCCCAGACTCTTGACCAGCTTAATGTTGAAGAGGCGCTCCGCCACGTAATTCGTTAGCTTCGAATAAGCGCCCTGTCTCTCGTGATTCGCCCGGCTGACCAGACGACCGGTCGCCGCGCACACGCCGATGCCCCAAGGAATGACAATCAGGAGGAAGAGACACATATTATGCGCCATGCTCCACACCACGATAAGCGCCACAAAGAGCGTATAAATCATGGCAAACATCTGAATCAGATAGAATACCAGATAGCTGACCTGCGAAGTATCCATCGTTACGCGGGAAATCAGCGAAGATGGGCTCATCTCCTGATAACGCTCCAGCGGCAGGTGAATCAGCTTCGTACTGATTCGCTGCTGCAGGTTCCGGTCGGTCAGGTTCGTAATCCAGCCCTGGAAGACAATCAAGACAATCGAGACGAATCCGGATGCGATGGTAACCCACACGTAAGTTCGAATCAGTTTCTCATCGAAAATCTTGCCGTTCGTAATCTGGCTGGCTACCTGCGGCAACGCGGCGGTCACGCTGGAGACAACCAACGTCAGCACGATATAGAGGACACATTTGCCCCATGGGAGCCGCGCTTCTTTGAGCAAATTCAGGAATCTTTTCATTACGCTGTCTCCCCCTTTCCGAGCTGTTTCTCATACATCGACCGGTAGAGGCCGTCTTGCTGCATCAGTTCATCGTGCGTGCCGATGCCCTCCACCTCGCCGTTCTGCATCACGACAATCTGGTCCGCACCGGTAATCATATTGAGCTTATGCGCCACCGATACCACGGTCTGCTGACCTCTTAGCTCATTAATCGCCCGGAAAATCGCATGTTCTGTCAGCGCATCCAAGTTCGAAGTGACTTCATCGAGTAAAAGCAGGTTCGGCTTGGTCAGCAGTGTCCGGGCGACGCAGATTCGCTGGCGCTGCCCACCGGACAGGAAAGATCCATCCTCACCAACCTGCGTATCCAGGCCATCCGACAATTCCGAGACGACGGAATCCAGTCCCAGCTTGCGAAGCTCTTCCATCAGCACTTCGTCTGTGATGCCATCCGGCAGCGCGTAGGTCAGGTTATCCCGAACGGTTCCATCCATGACCCAGGCGTCCTGCGTCACGTAACCCACATGGCTTCGCCAAGAACGGAGGGTGTAGTCGGAAATGGATGCATCACCTAATTTAATTTTACCCGCAGCCGGCTCGTAGAAACGTTCCAGCAGGTTCAGAACGGTCGTCTTCCCGGCGCCCGACAGACCCACGATGGCGGTATGCTGTCCCTGCGGAATCGTGAAGGAGACGTCGCGCAGGACCGGCTTCTCCTCGTATTGGAAGGAGACATGTTCCAGCTGGATGTCGCCTTCCGGCTTCGTCAGCACGTCACCTACGTCGTATTCGTCCTCTTCCTCGCAGACGAGCTCGGAAATTCTTCTCATCGCGCCCTGAGCCACCTTGAGGTCGTCCCATACCTGCATCAGCGAATCCACACAGCCGGTCAGGTTGGTGGAATACATGTAGAATGCTACCCAGACGCTGACGGTGATAATCTTGTGGCGAATCAGGTAGATGCCGAAGAGGATGACGATCAGCGATTCCACGACTTCCAGTAAGGTGGAAATCGCGGAGAAAGCACTGCCAATCCAGGTAATCTTCATTTTGGCCTTATATAATGCCTGCGTCTTCTCCCGGCTCTGCTCGGTGGCTTTCTTCTCCTGAACGAAGACCTTGATCAGCGGCACGTTGGTCAGAATCTCAGCAATTCCGCCGGTCAGGAGTGCCACCTTCATCTGCAGGCTATCGTTCAGGGAGAAATCCACACGACCCTTGATGATACCGATGATGATGATAATCGGAACGATAATCAGCTCGGCCACCACCAGATGCCAGTCATACCCTAGGAGAATCACCATGGTCGCAATCAATGTATAGACATTGGAGACGATTCCGGAAATATCATCCGTGAGGAAGGTACTCAGAAGCGAGGTATCCTCCGTCTCACGGCTGATGAGCTCCGATGTACCGTTCTCATCGAAGAAACGCATCGGGAGCTTCAGGATTTTCTTCCATACGGAATCCCGGAACCGCTTCGAAATATTGGCGTTCACAATCTGACAGACCACCTGATAGGCCATATCCATGATGGCGCCGCCGAACAGCACAAGGACCGTGGCAATAATCAGCTTCGCGCTGAAATCCCCGCCGATAATCTGTTCGGTGTACGATGGGAACATCAGATTGAGCTGCGATACGCCGAGGCCGGCTACAACGCAGAGAAGGATCCAGAAATACGGTAGCTTGGTCTCGCGAATCAGCGCTCGGAACGGACTCCAACTCTGCTTCTTTCGCTTCTTCGGCTTATCGCCGGCGTTATCCTGCTCCGGCTCTTCGTTCATGAAATTCATAGAATCGTTCCATGAATCCATCGAAGCCGCCGAATTCCCCTCGCTCATGGCTTTTTCATTCATTGTATGATCTTCCATTATTCCACTTCCTCCACGGTAAAGCGATCATCGAAGTATTCCATCTCCAGATTCTGGAGGTAGTCCACTCTCTGCTGTGTCAGGAAGTCCTCCATCGAGATGCTCTCCCGAATCACTTCTTCCGGCATTCTCTCGTTGGCATTTGCCTGGATGAATTCCTCATAATCGTCTTCGTTCCAGGATACGCCATTCTCTTCGGCAAGCTTCTCAGCAACCGCCAGAAGCTTGAGCTGGCTGTCCACTTGTTTTCTCATCTCAACTTTCGCATCGTCCATGTTCTTCACATGATAGAGATGCAGCAGCAGGTTCTCGAATTCTTCCTCGGTCTCTGCCCCATCCTGGAAGTCGGCGTACATTGCCTGGTACATATTCTCTACTTCATCCGGCTCCATCTCGAATTCGGATTTCTCGACAATCTGCCGGTTCACCAGCGTGCAGAGTGCCCCCTGCTTCTTCTCCTTGTCTTCCTCAATAAGCTGTTCTTTGACGTATTCCGTGTAGTCGGCCACGGTCTCCATGCCATCCATATCCAGCTTCCGAACCAGTTCGTCCGTCAGCTTCGGTGCCACGCGGCGCTTCACCGACAGCACTGTCACCTCCACATCGCTTCCGTCAATCACGCAAGTCCATGTGTCGCCGGCCTTGTGCTGAAGAACGGATTCTTCAATCTCCGGGTAGAAGAATTTCCGGCCAACGCGGAAGCGCTCGCACTCCGAATCCAGCCATGGCTTCTCGCTCTTCATCTGAACGGCTACAATATCATTCTCCATCACCGAGCCGCTCTGCGCCTCAATCGCGATAAAATGATTGGCCGCCTCCTGCAGCCCTTCCTCCACCTTGTTCGCATGCACCTTAATCCGGAAAAGCTGCTCCGGCAACTCTGCCTCGCGGTAATCGAACATCTTAATTACTTTCGCCATATCGTTAACTCCTTCCCTTTCGCCACGTTCATTCCGTGCGTTCCCTAGCAATTCCTGTCATTTTGCGTTGCGGAACTTTCCGCTCCAACCTGGCTCCCTGCTTGCGTTGTTCGTATCGTTCGCAGTCTGCATGCTCATCGCATTCTCCTCGCATCAGACACGCTCTTCGCGTTTTCCTTGCATCGGACACATTCTTCGCGTGCTCTTCGCGTTATTCCCATTGCGGATTCCATGCACTTTCACCAGTATATTTCATCCAATATACCACGCCTTTTCCGCTCTCGTAACGAGCCTTGCGGATTTGGTGCATATCCGTGCGAATTTCGGTCAAAAAAAGAAACGCACATCTCTGTACGTTTCCGAGGAAGCTTAATTTCCCGGGCGGCCATACACTTAACATGGCGACAAAGAATTCTGGTGCTGCCTACTATACGTCTGCCGCACTGCCCACAGTTTCGTGCGCAGGAACTGACAATCTCCCATGTATCGTGCGGACAAACGATTCCATTCTATTGCCTGATTGCGTCCCTATGGAATTTGCGAAAGTTGCAAGCTTAGTAAAGCTTCATTGGAATCCTGGCAATCATATGAATCATGTCTCCTTCGAACTCTGGGTACACCACGCCGCCATATTTCTCCGCGATTCGGCTGGCATTGGCAAGACCCAGGCCTTCATGGGACGGCTTGGTCGTATAACCCGGCGTGAAGATTTCCTTCATCTCGTCGGAAGAGCGGTGGCAGAAGTTGCGTATTTTTAGCATATTATTCCGGCCCCGCTTGATAATCAGCAGATGGATGATGCGGCTCCCCTCCGTGTGGGCGTCGAGCTCGTCGATGGCGTTCTGAATCAGGTTGCCGAGGATGGTGTTGATCTCGTAGACCGTGCAAGGGATGTGGCTGAGGTCATCGTGAATCTCCACATCGAGGCGAAGGCCTTTCTGGATGGCCATCTCCTGGAAAGTGCTGAGAAGCGCGCTGATGGCCGGATTCGCGATAGGCAGGACATCGTTGCTGGTCTGAACGGTGGAGAGCATGCTTCGGATGTACTCCTGACAGGCGTCGTACTCCTGCTTCGCAATCATGCCGTAGACGGTCTGGAGGTGGAAGTTGAAATCGTGGCGCTGGGAGCGGATGAGGCCCATGAAATTCAGGAGTTCTGCCTGGTATTGCTTGTCCAGCACGTTCTCTATGTGTTCTCTCATGGCGGAGACGATGCGGCCTAAGAGAATGCAGAGGATGATGGTGAAGAGAATGCTGAATACCAGCACCGGCAAGGTCTGGAGATGCGTCTCCGTCAGCACATAGGAACTCCAGACCACCAGCAGCATCGGCCCCGGAAAGAGGGAGAATGCGAGACGGTTCATGCTTCGGCGCTGTTCGCGGTCTAAGAGAATATCCTCTCCGAAGATGGTATTCTCGGATTTCCACAGGGGAAGCATCAGAAGATAGAGGAAAATTCCCGGAAGGAGTAATCGCGGGTCGCCTGGATTCGTACCTAGCCGGAAGCAGGCAATCATGAGCTGTCCCGTCAGGCAGGCAGTCAGACCAAGCATCGTACAGACGATGGACGGAATCCACTTCCGACCGGTCCGACCGGACAGGAAGGAGAGATAACCTAGCAGGATAAGGGCATACAGGATGGCCACCGGAAGTTCCGGTATACCAGAATTCCCGAGGGAATAGGATGTATTCAGGCCGGATAAACTAGGCAGAACGGAAGCATCATGGGAGCCATAGGACCCGAACCGGGTCAGGAGGCAGATTCCCGCCACCGCCAGAATGGCCGCAATCAAAGCCCGAATGGCGCTTTTCCGGCGGGGTTCCCCCATCAGCCGAAGCGCCATCCACAGCGAAGAATATCCGATTAGGCCGGCGGCAAGCATCATCATAATATCTGAAGGCCCCTTTCATTCAATAATTCCTGCAGCTCGTTCTTCCGATCCCGGCTCAGCGGCAGCGTCTCCGGAATGCCCTTCAGTTTCAGCCGATACGTCCGCTTGAACATGTCCGGCTGAATGGATTCCACAAGGTCTAAGTTCACCACCACCGACTGATGGCAGCGGAAGAAGCCATATTCCTCGAAGATGAGTGCAAGCTTCTTCAGGCTCTCGCTGGTGTCGAATTCCCGATGGTCCCGGCAGACCACATGGACCCGGCGTCCCACATTCTCCATGTAGGCTACCTCATCGGTACGGACGATTTCGAGCTGTCCGTTCACGTGAATCCCCACCTGACGAACGCGCTGCCCGGCGGCCTGGCTGGCATCTTTCTTCTGCTCCGCCAGCGCGAGGACCCGTTCGAGGCGCGAGATGCTAATCGGCTTCGAGAGGAAGGACAGCGGCTGGTAATCGTAGCCGCTGAGTGCGTATTCCACATGTCCGGTGAGGAATACGTACATCACCTCCGGGAATTCCCGGTAGATACGGTTGGCTGTCTCGAAGCCGTCCATCTCCTCCATCTCAATGTCGAGGAAAGCGAGATCTACCTTCGTGTGCCGGAGAAATTCCAGCGCTTCATTGCCAGACGATGCCGTTCCTACCACTTCGACATCGAATTTCGAGAGGGCACTGATGGTAATGTCCCGGGAAATTCTATCATCATCTACAATCAATATACGAAGCATTGCCCTCACCTCCCTTTCCGTTGTTCTTACACGATGACTCTATTATACTTCTTTATTCCGCTCTGTTGCAAATCCGGTGGAAGAAACCACTGCCTCCATTTCTGTACCGGGTGACCGGGCTGTTCTCGGGGCGAAATATGCTGGGTGCCGGGTTGAAATCGGCTGCCGGGATTCACCGGGTAGCAGACGGGAGCTTCTCTTCTTTTACCCGGAAAATATCCGAAAAAATCGCGAAATGTACCCATTTATATCCACTTAGAAATCCCGTAATCGGTTACTTTTTGGGCAATCGGTGGTATAATGAATTAGAAGATACGAACCATCGTCCGCATCTTCGACATCTTTGTATCGTCTTATTATTTACACGTATTGTCAAGATAAGATATTAACCGGAAAAAGAGGTGAATGACGATGAAAAAAGAAGTATTAGAGCTTCGCGACAAAATGCAACAGAACGGAATCGACGTGTACTACGTACCGTCCGGAGACTATCACAGTTCCGAATATGTCCATGATTTCTTCAAAGCACGGGAATTCATGAGCGGCCTGACCGGCGAATCCGGTGAGCTGATTGTGAATGCGGAAGGTGCTTATCTGTGGACAGACGGCAGATATTTCCTACAGGCCGAGCAGCAGCTGGCCGGCAGTGAGATTGAGCTCATGAGAATGGCTGAGCCGGGCGTTCCGACAGTGGAAGAATTCCTGATTGATCTGGCAAAGAAGAACAACGGATATACCTTAGGATTCGACGGCAAGGTCGTACCGGGTTACATGGGTGCTGCCCTTCAGGAGAAGCTGGGTGCGCTGGGCGTTACCATCAAGTGGGACAAGGACCTGGTAGGTGAAGTATGGACGGCTCGTCCGGTCATCGAGCCATCCGTTATCTATGAGCTCCCGATTGAGACGACCGGCAAATCCGCCGCAGATAAGATTGCGGACGTTCGTGCTGCAATGGCCGAGAAGAACGCCGATTACCTGCTGATTACCGACCTGATGGAGAACGCATGGCTGCTCAACTTAAGAGCAGCGGATATCGCTTACACACCGGTATTCTTCTCCTACATCCTGCTCTCGAAGGATTCCATCAATCTGTATGTCATGGATGGTGCCCTGAAGAATGGCATGCCGGAGGACCTCTCCTACGTCACCGTCAAGGGATATGATGAAATTGAAGCCGATGTTGCTGCACTGGATGCCGGCAAAACGCTGTGGCTCGATTCCGGTTCCGCCAACTACGCACTCTGCCTCCGCGTTCCGGAAGGCATGACCGTTGTTGATGATGCGACCCCAATCAGCATGATGAAGGCTGTGAAGAACGAGACAGAGATTAAGAGCACCATTAACGCCCACAAGAAGGACGCCATTGCGATGATTAAATTCATCAAATGGATTAAGGACGTTGCGGCAAATACACCGCACCAGACCGAGCTCAGCGCCGCTGCTTATCTGCAGGACTGCCGTTTCGAACAGGAAGGCTGCTTCGACCTCTCCTTCGAGACGATTGCCGGATACGGCCCGAACGGCGCTATCATCCACTATGCACCAACACCGGAAACCGACGCTGAGATTCAGCCGGAAGGCTTCCTGCTGGTGGACTCCGGCGGCCAGTACATGGATGGCACCACGGATATCACCCGTACCATCGCCGTTGGCCCGCTGACCCAGGAAATGATTGACGATTACACCTACGTCCTCAAATCCCACATTGCCATGCACAATGCGGTTATCAAGCCGGGCATGAACGGAATCGACCTGGATTCCATCACCCGTGCACCGATGAGAGCCGTTGGTCTCGACTTCAAGCACGGCCTCAGCCACGGCATCGGCCATCTCCTCAGCGTTCACGAGGGACCGAATATCCTCCGCCGTGTACCGACCCCGATTGATATCCGTCCGGGTATGATTATGTCCAACGAGCCGGGCGTCTACATCGACCACAAGTTCGGCGTTCGTATCGAGAACGAAGTTCTGATGGAAGCCAACGAGGAAGGCGATGTAATCAATGAGCCGATTACTTTCGTTCCTTACGAGCCAAAGGCTATCAATGCCGCCCTTCTGACCGACGAAGAGCTGGCTTGGGTCAACAACTATCACAAGATGGTTCGCGAGACCATGGTTCCGCTGCTGAATGACGAGTTAGCCGAATTCGTGAAGGAAGAAACTGCCGAAATCACCAAATAATTCGTTTGACTCAGAATAGAAAGTTTAATTAGATAGTTTAAAAGGAGAATATTATGAAATACATTAGCACCGACAAAGCACCTGCCGCAATTGGCCCATACTCTCAGGCAATCAGCGCGAACGGCTTCCTGTTCGCATCTGGACAGACCCCGTTCAGCCCGGAGACCGGAGAGACCATCGGCACGGACATCGCCGGACAGGCAGAGCAGACCTGCAAGAATATTGGGGAAATTCTGAAGGCAAGTGGTCTCACCTTCGAAGATGTTGTCAAGACGACATGCTTCCTTGCGGACATGGCGGATTTCGGCGCATTCAACGAAGTATATGCGAAGTATTTCACTTCCAGACCAGCCAGATCCTGCGTCGCTGTGAAGGATCTTCCGAAGGGAATCCTCTGTGAAGTAGAAATCATCGCTGTGACGAAGTAATCTAGGACAACAGAGGGAAAGCAGGGACAGGTTTCCCCTGCCCCTGCTTTCTTTCTCTCTCGTTTTCCTATCTTCGATTCCATGATGGGTTGCATCTTGCACCTTCGTCCGGAGCAACACCCCGGCAACATTAACCTAGGTATAGACGAAAATAAAGACAGAATACAGCATTTAAAGAAGAGAAAGAGAATTATATGGCACCTGTGAAACCAAGCAAAAGACAACAGAACAAGATTGATTGCGAGAGAACCATCCTCAAGGTCTCTCGTAGGCTCTTCACCCGGATGGGATACAAAGAGACGCGAATGGCGGATAT